>CALPIW020000144.1 GCA_943323725.2 Polynucleobacter meluiroseus
AACCAGGACGACCGCGTCAAGCAGGCCGACCTCCTCACCCGCAAGGCCGTCCAGCCTTCCGAAGCCGAACAGCTTCGCAACCCCCGCAGCCGCTCGGCGCGCCTCCGCGCCGTCCGCCGCCTCGCCGCATGAGCCCGCGCCTCCTCACCTGGGCCTGCGTCCTCGCCACCGTGGCGGCCTTCGCCGTCGGGACGATCAACATCATGCGCCTGCGCGTGGAAGCCGACACGATCGGCAGCCGCATCCAGCGCCTCGAACGCGACACCTCCCTTTCTAAGAAGGAGTACGACATCGCCCGCCGGCATGTCCAGCAGGCGGTCGACATCCTCTACCTGCAGCAGCGCATCGGCGACGCCCTCAAGCCGCCGGTCCCCGAGCAGGTCGTCTGGATCCGTGTCTCTCCTTCGGCCGCGTCCCCGGCCATTCTTTTCTCCGCGAGCCCCCGGATGACGGCGCGCGAAATCGCCTTCCTCGGTTCGGGAGGGCAGGGAGGACCCGGCGCGCGATGAGCCTGCCCCACGCCAGGCGAACGCGCTACCGTTTGCTGGCATGGGTCGTCCCCTCCTGCTTCCTGGCCGTGGTCCTACGGCTGGTCTGGTTGCATTGGGTCGACGCCCCTCGTCTGCGCGCGGAGGCCTTGCAGGCCCGTCGCGTGCTCCAGGAGAAGCCGTGCCGCCGCGGGGACATCCGCGACGCGCAGGATAACCTGCTCGCCCTGTCCGAAGACGTCTGGGACATCGGCGTGGACCCCGACGTGCTCACCAAGGCCGACCGCGAACGCGCGGCCGAGGTCGCGGTCGCGCTCGGCCTGCCCGCCGCCAAGGTCCGCCTGGCCTTCGACACCACCGTCCGCACCGACGCCGCCGGCGAGGAGCACCGCATCCGCTGGTCCGTCCTCGCGCGCGAGGCGGGCGAGGACGTCGTCAAGCGCGTCAAGGCGCTCGGCATCAAGGCGCTCCGCGCCGAACTGAAATACCGCCGCAGCTATCCCAAGGGCCAGCTCGCCGCGCACGTGCTCGGCTACGTCAACAAGGAGGGCGTCCCCGCCGCCGGCATCGAGAGCGTGATGAACCCGCTCCTCGAAGGCCAGAAGGGCTGGATCGAATCCGAACGCGACGGCCGTCACCGCGAGCTCACGAGCATCCGCCTGCGCGAGGTCGCGCCGGTCGACGGCAGCACCGTCGTGCTCACGATCAACAGCCTCATCCAGAAGACCTGCGAGGAGGCGCTCACCGCCGCCGCGGCCCGCTACAATCCCAAGGGCGCGGTCATCATCGTCAGCGAGCCGCGCACCGGCCGCATCCTCGGCCTCGCGAACTGGCCGACCTTCGACCTCAACCGTTTCTTCGACCCGCAGGCCGCGCCGATGGACAGCCAGCGTAACCGCGCGGTCTCCGACGTCTACGAACCGGGCTCGGTCTTCAAGATCGTCGCCGTCGCCGGCGCGCTCGAGGAGCGCCTCATCACGCCGAACTCCGTCTACGACTGCGGCGCGACCAGCGTGCCCTACCGCGGACGCATGGTCTCGCTCCCCGCCGACTCCCAC
This sequence comes from Polynucleobacter meluiroseus, assembly GCA_943323725.2. Lineage (GTDB taxonomy): Bacteria > Verrucomicrobiota > Verrucomicrobiia > Opitutales > UBA953 > UBA953. The sequence goes on from CALPIW020000144.1 coordinate 1,547, forward strand.
GCCATCGGCGCCGCCGACATCCGCCAGATCGTCCGCGAGTCCTCCAACCGCGGCACCGTCCAGGTCGGCATGCAGTACGCCGAACGCTTCGGCGAAGACCGCTTCTTCGGCCTCATCAAGTCGTTCGGCTTCGGCGCCCCGACGGGCCTGATCACCGGCGCCGAGGTGCCCGGCCTGCTCATCCCGCCCAAGCGCTGGGACGGGCTCACCATCTCCCGCGTGCCGATGGGCCACTCGGTCAGCGTCACCGCGATGCAGATGCATATGGCGATGTCGGTCGTCGCCGCCGACGGCCTGCTGATGCAGCCGCAGCTCGTGCTCCGCGTCGAGGACCCGAAGACCAAGGCCACCGTGCTCGACTACGCCCCGCGCTCGCGCGGCCGCGCGATCACGCCCGCGACCGCGGCGCAGCTCGCCACGCTCCTGCGCGCCGTCTGCGGCAAGGGCGGCACCGCCCCGATCGCCGACATCCCGGGCTACGAGGTCGCCGGCAAGACGGGCACGACGCAGAAGATCGTCAACGGCCGCTATTCCTCCGCCCACCACGTCGCCTCGTTCGCGGGTTTCTTCCCCGTCGGCGACCCGAAGCTGGCCATCACCGTGATCATCGACGAACCGCAGGGCGAAGGCGTCGGCTACGGCGGCAAGGTCTCCGCCCCGATCTTCCGCGAAGTCGCCGAGAAGTGCATCCGCTGGCTCGATCTCCCGCCCGTCTCCACCCTCCCGCGCGGCCCCGTGGCCGACCTCGGCCGATGACGCCTCCGCCCGCGATGATGCCCGCCTCGATGGAACGTCCGACCTTCAACGCGCTGCTCCAGGGGCTGCCCGTGCTCGGCCGGACGGGCGACGGTTCGGTGCGCGTGACCACGATCGTGACGGACAGCCGCCGCGTGATCCCGGGCGCGCTCTTCTTCGCCCTCCCGGGCCTGCGGGCCAACGGCCACGCCTTCCTCGACGACGTGATCGCCCGCGGCGCCGCCGCGATCATCTCCGGCGAGCCCGTCGCCGGCCTGCCCGCCGTCGCCGCCGCGCAGGTCGCCGACCCGCGCCGGATGCTCGCCGAGGTCGCCCGCCGCTTCTACGGCCACCCGGAAGAGGCCCTGCGCCTCGTCGGCGTGACGGGCACCAACGGCAAGACCACGGTCTCGACGTTGCTCCGGCACCTGTTGCAGGACGACGGTTCGCAGTGGGGCCTGGTCGGCACGGTCCGTTACCACCTCGGCCGGCGCTCCATCCCCTCTTATAAGACGACGCCCGATTCGGCCGACCTCGCCGCCTTCTTCCGCCAGATGGCCGACGCCGGGTGCGCGGGCGCCTGCCTCGAGGTGAGCTCGCACGCGCTCCACCAGGATCGCGTCCATGGTTTCCGCTTCCAGGTCGCCGCGTTCACCAACCTGACCCGCGACCACGTCGATTACCACGGCGACCTCGCCGCCTACCTCGACGTCAAGACGATGCTCTTCGACGGCCGCAACGGCGCCGTCCCGGACGTCTGCGTGATCAACATCGACGACCCGTCCGGCCGCGTGCTCGCCGAAGCCTGCCGCCGCCGCGGCGCGGTGCTCACCTTCGGCCTTTCCCCGGACGCCGACGTCCGCGCGACGGACCTCGCCCTCGACACCGGCGGCGCGGTCTTCACGGTTCGCCACGCGGGACGCTCCGCGGTCTTCAAGTCGACCCTGCCGGGCGACTATAACGTCTCCAACGTCCTCTGCGCCCTCGCGATGGCCGCCGCGCTCGGCCGTGATCCGCTCGCCCTCGCGCCGGCGCTGGCCGCCTTCCCGGGCGTCGCCGGCCGCATGGAGCGCGTCGCCGCCGGTCAGCCTTTCCCCGTCTTCGTCGACTACGCGCACACCGATGACGCGCTCCGCAACGCCCTGCGCATGCTCCGCGACATCACGCCCGGACGCGTGCTCTGCGTCTTCGGCTGCGGCGGCGACCGCGACCGCGGCAAGCGCCCCGCGATGACCCAGGCCGTCGCCGACCTCGCGCACCTCGCGTGGGCGACCGCCGACAATCCGCGCAAGGAGCCGCTCGAACGTATCTTCGCCGACATGCGCGAAGGCCTCGGCCCGCTGCCGGCCGTCGAATTCGTCGCCGACCGCCGCGACGCCATCGGCCGCGCCCTCGCCGCCGCGAAGGCCGGCGACTGCGTCGTGATCGCGGGCAAGGGACACGAGACGACCCAGGAATTCGCCGACACCGTGGTCCCGTTCGACGACCGTCAGGTCGTGCGCGAGATCCTCGAGCTCCGGAGGGGCGTCTCCGCATGAACCTCGCTTACGCCGCCGCCGACCTCGTCGCCTGGACGGACGGACGCTGGACCGCCGCGCCCGCCGGACCGGTCGCGGGCTTCGGCATCGACACGCGCGCCCTGCGCGCCGGCGAGATGTTCGTCGCCGTGCGCACGGAGCGCCGCGACGGCCATGACTTCCTCGCCGCCGCCCGCTCGGCCGGCGCCGCGGGCGCCTTGGTCGGCCGGCCGGTCGCCGATCCGTTGCCGCAGCTCGTGGTCGCCGACCCGCTCGACGCGTTACGCCGGATCGCCGCCCGCGCCCGCGCCGCTTTCCCCGGCGTCGTGATCGGCATCACCGGCAGCGTCGGCAAGACTTCGACCAAGGAACTGCTCGCCGCCTTGCTCGGCGCCGAAGCCTTCGCGACCGAGGCCAACCTCAACAACACCATCGGCGTCCCGCTGATGCTGCTGCGCGCCGACCCGGCCCGCCATCGTTACGCCGTGATCGAGGCGGGCATGAGCCTGCCGGGCGAACTCGGCGTCTCGGCCGAAGTCGTCCGCCCGGACATCGCGATCATCACCGCCGTCGCCCCCGTGCATCTCGAAGGCGTCGGTTCGCTCGCCGGCATCGCCCGCGAGAAAGCTTCGCTCGTCGGCGCGCTCGCTCCCGGCGGCCACGCCGTGCTGCCCGCCGCCTTGCTCGCCTGGCCTGATTTCGCCGCCCACGCCGCCCGCTCCGTCGCGGTGGCCTTCGGCGATGAGCCGCTCCCGGCGGTCGCGCCCGCGCGGCTCGTCCGGGCTGCCTTCGGCGTCGCCGCCGACGGTGGCCGCACGCTCGTGCTCGATGGCGAGACCTTCCCGCTCGGTCCGCTGTCCGACGGCCTCGCGCGCAATGCCGCGCTCGCCGTCGTCGCCGCGCAGCTCGCCGGCCGCACCTCGGCCGAACTCGTCGCGGCGCTCGCGGCCTGGGCGCCTCCGGCCGGACGCGGCAGCGTGCACGTCGACGGCCCGCGTACCTTCACCGTCGACTGCTATAACTCCAGCCCGGCTTCGTTGCTCGACGCCGCGCAGGCCTTCGACCGGCGCAGCCGCTCCTCGGCGGAACCTCGTCTTTTCGTGCTCGGCGGCATGGCCGAGCTCGGCCCCACCTCCGCGCGACTCCACCGCGACTGCGGCGCG
>CALPIW020000145.1 GCA_943323725.2 Polynucleobacter meluiroseus
AGTTCTGACCCGTGACGGACACCCCTTCAGACAACCCTTCGGTCCCCGTGGACGGCATCCTGCCGGCGCCGGACCTGCCGATCCGCCTCGACGTCTTCGAAGGCCCGCTGGACCTGCTGCTCTTCCTGATCCGTAAGAACGAGATCGATATCTACGACATCCCGATCGAGAAGGTCACCCAGCAGTACCTCGAGATCCTACGCACGCAGGAGAAGGACAACCTCGAACTCGCCGGCGACTTCTTCGTCATGGCGGCCACGCTGATGTACATCAAAAGCCGCATGCTCCTCCCGGTCGAAAGCCGGCCCGAAGAGGAAGTCGCGGCCGCGGACGAAGGTCAGGACCCGCGCTGGGCTCTCGTGCAGCAGCTCATCCAGTACAAGCGCGTCAAGGAGACCGCCGCGATCATCCGCGGCCTGGTCGACGACCGCCAAGGCCTGCTCAGCCGCTACGTGATCCAGCCGCAGGGCGAGGATGCCGTGATCCGGCCCGTCGCCCCCGCCGACCGCATCGAGCTCTGGAACACGTTCAATCTCGTCCTCCGCCGGCTCGCCGAGCGGATCCAGCCGGGCAACATCTCCACGGAAACCGTCACGGTCTCCGACCGCATGGAGACCATCCTCGCCCGCCTCGAGACCGAGCCCACCTTCGTCTTCACGAGCCTGCTGCCGGAACGTCCGACCGTGGGCTTCCTCGTGGCCACCTTCCTGGCCTGCCTCGAGCTCGCCCGCCTCGGTAAGCTGAAATTGGAACAGGACGCCTCCTTCGCCGAGATCAACTGCACGAAGTCGGAACCCAGCGCGGCGCCCAACGCGGGTGAAGCCCTGGAAGGCGGTTCGGAGTTCGACCAGCCGGCCGCGGACGCGGAGTAAGCCGCGGGCTTGAAATCAACCCCGAAGCGGTCAGATTACGGTCATGGCTAGCGCCCGGCGCCCCTCTCATCGCCTGCTCGGACTCGGCTTGGACGCCACCGACCAGCACAAACGCATCACGCGAGGCGAAGGCTTTTCCCTCGTAGGAGGCTCGGAGGAGACCCACGAGCGGATGACCGAGACGGTGATCAAGACCACGGAAGATCTCAGCCGGAAGGGGCGCACCATCGCCGACGCCCGCCCGGAGGAACTCGCCGAGCTCCTCCGCAAGCATGACCGTGGTGCTTGAGCCAAAAAGGAGCCACAGACGGATTGACTCACCTCTTTCGCAGGATTTGACTGCCTCTCCCCAATGAGCAACGAGCTGCCCCCTCCTCCTCCGCCCCCTCCGCCCCCGCCTCCTCCGCCCGCACCGGAAGGTGATAACTCCGCCCAGGTCGGCGCGCCTAAGCTGAAGCTGAACAAGCCGGTTGCTCCGGTCGCCGCTGAAGGCATGCCCTTGCCGCCGCCGCCGGCGCCGACCATGGGTGCGCCGATTCCTCCGCCGCCGGCACCGTCCGCCACGGCGCCCATCCCGGCCTCCGCTCCGCGTCCGGCCGCCTCGCCGGCCAATCGCACCGTCGGCAAGTTCGCCGCGGCGGTTGACCTTCTCGCGCTCGCCGCTTCCCTTGGTGCCGTGGTCATCCTCGCGCTCGAACTCTTCTCGAAATCCAAAGGTTGACCGACTTTTCCATGGCCTCCGACCTCATCGCTCATCTCGATAACAATAACTTCGAAGCCACCATCAAGGCTTCGACCGTCCCCGTGCTGGTGGACTTCTGGGCCACCTGGTGCGGCCCATGCAAGCAGATCGGCCCGGTGCTCGACCAGCTCGCCACCGAGATGGCCGGCACCGTCACGATCGCCAAGGTCGACGTCGATACCAATCAGGCCCTCGCCCAGCAGCTCGGCGTGAACTCCATCCCCGCCCTCTTCCTGTTCAAGAACGGTGTCGTGGTGGACAAGATGGTCGGTGCCCGTCCGAAGGGCGACATCGCCGCCTTCATCAAGAAGCACGCCTGAGTCGGTCGGCGAAAGCTCCATAAGAAAGGCCCGGGAGTGCTCCCGGGCCTTTTTTGTCGGCGGCCTCGAAAGGACGCTTACTTGCTCTCGAGCGGGTGCTCCTTGAGCAGGTCGGCCGGATTGTACTGCGCACGGTTGCCGATGGCCTTGCGGACTTCGGCGACCTTGGTGTCCATGACGGGCTCGGCGGTGTTACCCCAGGCCTGACGGACGTAGGTCGCGATGTTCGCGACCTGGGCATCCTTGAGGCCGGCGCCGATGTTCGGCATGTTGCCGTTATACTTCACGCCGTTGACCTCGATCTCACCGGCGAGACCGGCGAGGATGGCCTTGATGACACGGTCTTCCGAGCCGGCGACCCAAGCGGACTTGGCGAGCGGAGGGAAGGCGCCGGGGACGCCGAGACCAGTGGCCTGGTGACAGGCCGCGCAATTGGCGAGGAAGAGCTGTTCGCCCTTGGCGACATCGGGTTCGAAGGCCACCGGAGCACCGCCCACGACGACCTTGGGGGCGTCGAGGTCGAAGGCCGAGGCCGAGAAGCCGGCGGCGTTGTTGGTGAGGTAGACACCGGCCCAGAAGCCGAAGCCACAGAACAGGAAGACGATGATGATCGGCGTGAGGGAGAAACCCTCGGCCGGCTCGTCCTTGTCGCGGGAGAGCTGGGAGTGAACCTCCACCAGGCGCCCATCGGAGGGGCCTTCGGAGCCGGAGGGACCCCGGCGCGGGCGGTTGCTATCGGAATGACGGTTACGGTCGTTCATGGGTTCACTTCTTCAATTTGGCTTCCGGCGAGGGGTAGTCCTGGCGGAGAGATTTCAGGTAGGCGACGAGGGCCGTGCGCTGGGCGGCGTCGACGAAGCGGTAGGACGGATGCCAGACCGCGCCGCTGGAAGCGGGATCGGTCAGGAGCGTCTCGACGTTGATCTGGGAAGTGCGGGCGCCGTAGTTGGCAAGGTCCGGGCCGAGACGACGCTCGCCGAGCAGCACCTGCGACTGCAGGGCGTAGTCGCGGGCGACGGAAGGACGGCCACCGAGACCGCGGGCGATATCGCTGCCCTGCCCCGCCGGACGGACCTGCTGGGTATGGCAGCTGACGCAACCGAGGGAGACGTAGACGGCACGACCTTGGATGGCCAGGCCCGGCTCGCGGGCGGGGAACAGCGCGCCGCCTTCTTCGCCGGCGGCACGACCGAGGCCGCCTAGCTGGGACTGACCGCTGAGGACGAGCGCGCCGAAGGGCAACGCGACGGCGAGGAAGACGCCGGCCAGGAGAGTGTTAAGGTTCTTCATGGTGGGGGTCCGATTAGTCGTGACGGCCGGCATCGGCCGGGACGGAAGATTTGAGGATCATGCCGAAGGCGTTGAGGGCGAAGGCGACGTGGCCGACGAGGACCAGCACCGCGGAAATCTTCAGCACGAGACACCAGGCGGAGCCGGCGCGCAGGACGTCGGCGTAAGCGACGGCCGGATTGGCCAGCAGCTGGCCGTTCTGCCAACCGCCGACGAGCCAGGCGACGACCGCGGCGAGGAAGCCGAGGGCGGTGGCCCAGAAGTGCACGTGCACGAGCTTGGCCGAGGGCCACAGCGCGCCGGTGAGGCGGGGCAGGATGAAGTAGCTTGCGCCGAAGACCACCATCGAGGCGCAACCGTAGACGAGCAGCTGCTCGAGGCCGGTGGCGAAGGAGGTGAAGCGCACCACGGCGCTCATGGAGCGGAAGGCGAAGACGCCGCCGAGCACGCCGGCGAGGGTGAAGGCGACGGCGCCGAAGCTCACGAAGCGGAGCGTGGTGTCGTTCCAGGCGCGAGCCCAGCCGCCCTGCGAGGAGAGCGTGCCGAGGACGTTGATGGCGATGATGATGACCGGGATGAGCATCATCGCGGCGGCGACGACGCCGGTCGACTGCAGCCAGAGCGGGACGGGCGAACCCACGAGGGCCGCGGGACCGGTCCAACCGGCGAAGAGGAAGAACGTCCAGAAGGCCACCGGCGCGAGGTAGTAGCCCGTGAGCGTGCGCTCGAGGACCTTCGGCAGGAAGTAGTAGATCGCGGCGAGGGCCGAGGCGCCGAACCAGAGCTGCAGGAGGTTCGCGACGAACCAGCTGTGCGCGATGGCCTGCACGACGCCGGAGGCGGGCTGCCAGAGCACGAGGAGCTGGGCCAGGAGGTAGATGAGCGGGAAGGCGAACGAGGCGCCCACCACGAACCACTGCGAGGCGAAGGTATGACCCGTCGGACGGCGCGCGAAGGCGACGATCGGCCAGAAGCCGGCCAGCAGGAAGGCGACCGCGAGGACGGGGCCGACTTCACGCGGGAAGTCCAGGAGGCGGTAACCGGTCATGTCGCCGGCGAAGACGCGGGCGACGCCGTAGGTCAGCGCGAGGTTCCAAGCCACGCCGCCGAGCTGGGCGAGCCAGCCGTTACGGAACTCGAAGCGACCGAGCTGCGCGAGCAGCCAGAGGTTGAGCGCGAAGAAGGCGTTGAAACCCCAGCCGTAGACGAAGAGGTCCTGCTGGGCGGTGGCGATGCGGCCCGGGGTGAACCAAGCGCAGTCGCGGAGGACGCCGACCATGGAGCCGAGGTCGAGCGCGGCGATCACGCCGAGCACCGAGGCCGCGAGCAGCCAGACGACGGCCGAGACGAAGAAGAGGAGGAACGGGCCACGGAGCGAGGCCTCGCCACGCGAGACGCGACCGTCTCCTTCGGGAGGACGGCCCTGCGGGCGGCCGGAACGATTATCCTGGGTCATCGGAAGATAGGTGCGGGATTATTTGAGGCCGAGTTCGGCGGTGGTCCACATGGTCGTACGTCCAGCGGTGGCGGCACGGATGGCCTTCACCTGGTCGGCGGTGACGGCATTGGCCTGGTTGCCGAAGCTCTGGCGGACGTAGGTGAGGACGTCGGCGATGTCGGCGTCGGAGACACCGGCGACCGGGGGCATCATGCTGTTGTAGGTCATGCCGTTGACGGTGATCGGACCCATGAGGCCCTGGAGGATGAACTTCACCGGC
>CALPIW020000146.1 GCA_943323725.2 Polynucleobacter meluiroseus
GACGGTCGGCCGCAGGGCGGCGACGACCGCGACCTCGACGGCGAGGTTACGGACGTGGAAGCCGTCGGCCCGGAACTTGTCGGTCAGCAGGCCGACGAGCTCGGGCGAATAGGCGGCCGGGGGCTGCTTCACGAGCGAGTGGAAGAGATTACGCACGAAGCCGGCCTGGCCGGCCTGGCTCTCCGCGGCATGGACGCCCACGTCGCGCGCGCCGGTGAGCTTGAGCACGCTGCCGTCGGCGGCGACGTACTCGGAGACCGGGTCGACGGGCTTCCGGTTGTCGGTGGCGCGCACGCGGCCGACGGCGTCGAAACGCTCGAAGCTGAAACCCAGCGGGTTGATGGTGACGTGGCACGACATGCACGCGGGCTTGGAGGTCAGTTCGGTGACCTTCTCGCGCATGGTGAACGAAGGGTCGAACTTGTCGTCCATGAAGGCGATGGCCATGGGCGGCGGCTTGAGCATGCGGCCGAGGATGTTGCGCGTCAGGAAGACGCCGCGGTGGATCGGGGAGGTGGACTTGGTGTACGAGAAGGTCGCGAGCAGGTAAGGATGCGTCAGCACGCCGGCGCGCTGGTCAGCGTCCATCTTCACCGGCTGGAAGCCGTCGCCGGGCGCGACCTGCTGGCCGTAGAACTTCGCGAGACGCTGGTTCATCAGGATGGTGTCCCCGAGGAGGAGCTGCCGGTAGTCCGACTGCTCCGACCACACGATGTTCTCGGTGAAGAGGTCGAGGGAGGTGCGCAGGTCCATGACCAAGCCTTGGTCGAAACCGGGATATTCCTTCTGGTCCTTGGCGATCTCGGCGCCTTCTTCGACATGGAGCCAATCGTGGAGGAAGTCGCGGAGCTTGGCCTTGGCCCGCGGGTCCTTCATCATGCGTTGGGCGTGCTGGCGGACCTGGGCCTCGGTCTTCAGCTGCCCGGCGGCGGCGGACTTCAGGAGCGGCGCGTCCGGCACGGAATCCCAGAGCGCGAGGGCGAGGCGCGAAGCGACGGCGTAGTCATCCTGCGGACCGATGCCGGGATAGAGGAACGCGGGGTTGGAGAGCGTGAAGATGAAGGCGCGCTTGGCGGCGACCTCCGGGGCGACGGCGCCGGCGTAGATCGCGACGAGGTCGGCCTTCTGCTCGTCGGTCAGCGGACGACGGTAGGCGAGCTGGGCGAAGCGCAGCGAGAAGGCCTTGAGCTTCTCCGCGCGATCCGGGGCGTCGGCCTTGGTGCCGGCGAGGCCGAACACGCCCGGGCCGATCATCGCGGACACCTGCAGCGCGCCCTTGGCGACGGCCTCGGTCCACTCGCGCGAGACGGAAGAACCGCGCTCATAGCCAATGCTGCCGTCATCGGGCGGCAACGGGACGGAGACGACGTTGACATGGGAAGACCAGGTCGGCGAAAGCTGCGAGCGAGGGACCACGGTCCAGTCGCCGCCGGGCGGACGCCACTCGAGCTTCAGGCCGGCGGTCTTGTCCTTGAACTTGAAGAATTCGACCTTGATCGGGTAGCTGCGGCCCCCGAGCAGGAAGAGGGAGGCATGCGCCGAGCGCGACATGCCGGAACTCACCCAGAGGTCGATGAGGGCGTTCTTCTCGTTGCCGCCTTCCGGCGGATTCACGTAGAAGCGGACGCCGTTGGGCGAGGTGACGCGGAACTCGTATTCGCCGGTATCGGGCGCGAGCACGGAGCCGGTCCAGTTGATGCTGAACTGCGCGGCATACGTGCCCTTCTCCGGCGCGTTGGCGCCGAAGTCGAAGTCGATGACCGGATCGACCTGCTTCTTGAAGGTGACCTCCGGCCGGTTGCGGTCCGGCTTCTTGGGGTCGCGCTCCGGGCGCTCGCGATAGACGGCCGCCAACCCGCCCGACTCGGTCGTGCCGGCGGCGCCGCGGAGCGACCCGAGCAGGTCGGCGATGCTCTCGCGGTACTGGCGGACGGTGAGGTGGGCGAGCTCGATGCGCGGCGGGTGGTTACGCGCGCGGGCCTCGGCGGAGTAGAAGGCCTGGTGGATGTATTCGGCGGCGGCGGTGGCGTCGGCCATCGACAGGGTACCGGGGTCGTCTTCGGGCATCTCGCGGGCGACGTACTTGGCCAAGGCGGCGACCGACTTCTCGCCGACAAGGGGTTCGTCCGATTTGCCGGCGACGCCTTCGCCCACCGGACCGTGACAGCTCATGCAATCCTGACGGTAGACGGCTTCGCCGGCCCGGGGAGCGGCCAGGTTCTTCTTATAGTACCGCTGACCTTGGCGACCGGCGAAGGCGAGGACGGCCACGCCGACGACGGCGAGCCCTACCTTGATGGACCGGGAGAAGGGCATGGGGTTATGACCCCCTAGGACAACCGATAGTTCCCCTAAATCAAGCCCGCCTCACCGAAACTGAACCAGCCTTTGCCCGCCGGATCGGCCTCGGGGCGGCCCACGACTACATGGTCGAGCAATTCGACGCCCACGACCCTCCCCGCGTCGGCGAGCTGCCGCGTCACCGCCCGGTCCGCCGGACTCGGCGTCGGGTCGCCGCTCGGATGATTATGGGCGACGATGGCCGCCGAGGCGGCGTGCTTGAGCGCGTGTCGGAAGACCTCGCGCGGATGCAGCAACGCGCTGGTCGCGGTGCCGGAGCTGACCTCATGCAGGGCGAGCAGGCGGTTCCGCCGGTTGAGGCAGAGCACCCAGCACTTCTCCACGGCGAGCCCGGCCGCGAAGGGCTCGAGCCGCGCCCAGACCTTCGCCGGCGCGTCGAGTTTCTCCCCAGGGTCCTGCGCGCGTTCGCGGATCCGCCGGGCCAGTTCCATCGCGGCCGCCAGCTCGGCGGCCTTGGCGGGGCCGAGCCCGTGGACGCGGCCGAAGTCATGCGTATCCCAGGTCGCGAGCGCGGCCAGCGTACCGGACTCGGCGAGCAAGGCCGACGCGACGACGGGCGCGGGCGCACCCTTGGTGCCCGTGCCGATCAGCAACTCGAGGAGTTCAGCGTCGAGCAGGGCGCGCGGCCCGAGGCGGACGAGGCGTTCGCGCGGACGGTCTTCCGGAGGTTGCATCCTCCGATGACCGTCTCGTCCGCTCGCGGGCTCAACGCAGGGTATGCCTCAGCGAAACCCTCCAGCCGATCTTCAGGCCGCCGGGCCGGCCTTCTCTTCGAGGAAGGTGACCTTGCCGGTCTTGATGTCGTACATCGCGCCGAGGATGGCGATCTTGCCCGCCGCCTCCAGTTCGCGCAGCGTGCGGCTGGCGGTACGGATGCCGGCGATGGTCCGGATCACGTTGCGCGTGGCCACGTCGTCCACGAAGATCCGCTTGGTCTCGAGGGTCACCCAATCGCCGTGGGGCTTGGTGCCCGGCTCGATGGACTTCTGGATCTCGTTGACGAGCGCGTCGAGGTGCTCGCACCCCGTCGCCTGCGAAGCGGTCTTGCCGGTCTCGAAAAGTTCCACCGAGGCCTTGACCGCGCCGCAGCTGGTGTGGCCCATCACGAGGACCAGGCGGGAGCCGGCCACGGCGCAGGCGAATTCCATGCTACCGAGGACCTTTTCCTTCGCCACGTTGCCCGCGATGCGGATGACGAAGGCGTCGCCCAGGCCCATGTCGAAGATCAGTTCGACGGGGCTACGGGAATCGATGCAGCTGAGCACGACCGCCATCGGGTATTGCGCGGCCGCCGTCGCGTCGACCTGCCGGGCGAGGTCCCGGGTGAGGCGACGACCGGTCACGAACCGCTGGTTGCCGTCCTTGAGGAACTGCAGGACGCGCTCCGGGGTCAGCTGCGCCTGCACCTCGCGGGTGCTGACGTCCACGAACTGGATCTCATCCTCCATCACATAGCGTTCCTTGAAACCGACGAGGCTCACCTTGAGGTTCCGCGCCGGCGCGGTCTGCTTGCGGAAGTCTTCGATCAGGTCCAGGATGTCCGGATCGATGTAGTCCGTATTGCGCGCGTCGAGCACCACGTGGCCGTCCGTCGGCACCGAGTCGAGCGTCTGTTCGAGCACGGCGCGATTGAGGAAGCTCACCTGGTTGGAGAATTCGATCCGGAGCACGTCGCCGCTCACGTGGTGCTCCATGAAGCGCAGCATGGGTCGGCGGTAGTTGCTATGCAGGATGAAGGCCAGGCCGGTGCCGAGGCCGATGAGGACGCCGATCAGCAGGTCCGTGAACACGATGGCCAGGACCGTGACGATGAAGGGGACGAACTGGCTGCGGCCTTCCGCCCACATCTGCCGGAAGAGGGCCGGGCTGGCCAGCTTCAGGCCCGTGACGATCAGCACCGCGGCCAAGGAGGCCAAGGGGATCTCGTTCAGCCAGCGTGGCGCGAAAAGCACCAGGAGGGCGAGCAGCGCCCCGTGGAAGAAGGCCGACAGGCGCGTCGCGGCGCCCGCGTTGATGTTCACCGAGCTACGCACGATGACCGAAGTGATCGGCAGGCCGCCGAGGAGGCCCGACACGATGTTGCCGGCGCCCTGCGCCATGAGCTCGCGGTTCGGCGGACTGACCCGCTTGCGCGGATCCAACTTGTCCACGGCCTCGAGGTTCAGGAGCGTCTCCAGGGAGGCGACGACGGCGATCGTGACGGCGGCCATGATGATCGCGGGGTTGCCGAAGGCCTTGAGGTCCGGGCTGGGCAGGGCTTGCAGGAATTCCCCGATGCCGGCCACCGTCGGCAGCTGCACCAGGTGGGACGTCCCGATGGCCCACGAACTACCCTTCGCCTTCAGCACCAGATTGACCGCGACGCCGAGCAGCACGACCACCAGCGGAGCCGGGATGAGCGACTTTTTGAAGCGGCTCCGGTCCCAGGCCAGCAGGATCGCGAGGGACACCAGTCCGATCATCATCGCCCCGGCATCCAAGTCGAACAGGGAGGAGAAGAGCTCCGAAAGGGTGTTCTTACCGTCAGCCTGCAGGAAGCCCATGTCGCCCTCCGGGTCCGCGTCGTGCCCGACCATGTGA
>CALPIW020000147.1 GCA_943323725.2 Polynucleobacter meluiroseus
ATTTGGAGTAGGGGCTTATCCTTGATCAGGTCCGCTTTGATGTAGGTTTGGCGGGCATAACTCAGGATGGCTTCCTTATCCTTGAGGTGGGGGAGGCCGGCCAAAACGATGATTTCAGCATCCTCCTCGGCCTCTTTGCTCGCGGCGGCGGGGGGCTTCTGGGCGGCTGGGGTCGGGGGTGGACTCTGCGCCAGGCCCGAAAAGGTAGACATCCCGAGAAGGAGGGCGAGGGACAGGCGGGTGGACAGCATGGGAGGGGTTTTGAGTAATGGCGTGGGCATCGGAATTGTCCCGCCAAAAAAGCCGAAGGGGGGTCAGGCAGGGGAGGGGAGTAAAGAAACCTTAAAATCCCCGCACTTTCCTCTTGCATGAGGGGCCTCGACCCCTATGCCCAAACCCTCTTTTCCCTATTTACCGAGGTCCATGCCTACCATCAACCAGCTCGTCCGTAAACCGCGTGTCCAACCCAAGGCCAAGTCGAAGTCGCCTGCCTTGAACAACTCGCCCTTCCGCCGCGGCGTCTGCGTGCAGGTCATGATCCGCACGCCGAAGAAGCCGAACTCGGCCCAGCGTAAGGTCGCCAAGGTGCGCCTGACCAACGGCCAGGAGGTCATCTCCTACATCCCCGACGAAGGCCACAAGCTCCAGGAGCACTCCGTCGTCCTCGTCCGCGGCGGCCGCGTGAAGGATCTCCCCGGCGTGCGCTACCACATCGTCCGCGGCCCCCTCGACTGCTCCGGCGTCGAGAAGCGTCGTCGCTCCCGTTCCAAGTACGGCGTCAAGCGCCCGAAGGAAAAGAAGGCCTAATCCGTTTCCGACCCTAACACCTCTCAGACCATGTCTCGTCGTCGCAAAGCAGCCAAGCGCGCCCATCTCCCGGACGCCCGTTACGGCTCCCCCCTCATCAGCCAGCTCATCAACGTCGTGATGAAGTCCGGCAAGAAGTCCATCGCCCAGGGCATCGTCTACGGCGCGATCGAGAAGGTCAGCGAGAAGCTGATGAAGGGCAACCCCGTCGAGCTGATGCTCGGCGCCCTCGAAAACTGCCGCCCGAAGCTCGAAGTGAAGAGCCGTCGCGTCGGTGGCGCCACTTACCAGGTCCCGGTCGAAGTCTCTCCTGAGCGCCAGAACAGCATCGCGCTGCGCTGGGTCGCCGCCGCCGCCGCCGGCCGCAAGGGCACCACGATGTCCGAAGCCCTCGCCGCCGAACTCGTCGACGCTTACAACAACACCGGCAACGTGGTGAAGAAGCGCGAAGAGACGCACAAGATGGCCCAGGCCAACCGTGCCTTCGCCCACCTCAAGTGGTAATCCGCAGGTAATTTCCGCAGCCCGTAACCGGTTCCGACCATGGCCAAACTTTCCGAATTCAATTCCGCCAACCGCGCGTTCCCGCTCGAGCACACGCGCAACATCGGCATCGCCGCGCACATCGACGCCGGCAAGACGACCACCACGGAGCGCATCCTCTTCTACACCGGCGTGGTGCACAAGATGGGCGAAGTCCATGACGGCACCGCCACCACCGACTGGATGGAGCAGGAGCGCGAGCGTGGCATCACGATCACCGCGGCCGCCATCTCCGCCGGCTGGAAGACCAAGGAAGGCCATTTCGCGAACATCGACCATCGCATCAACATCATCGACACCCCCGGTCACGTGGACTTCACGGCCGAGGTGGAGCGCTCGCTCCGCGTCCTGGACGGCGCCGTCGCCGTCTTCTGCGCCGTCGCCGGCGTGCAGCCCCAGTCCGAGACCGTCTGGCGCCAGATGAACAAGTACGGCGTCCCGCGCGTCGCCTTCGTCAACAAGATGGACCGCACCGGCGCCGATTACTTCGGAGCCGTCGACGACATCCGCGAGAAGCTCAAGGGCAACGCCCATCCTCTCTTCATCCCGATCGGCCAGGGCGAAGAATTCAAGGGCATGATCGACCTGATCAAGAACGTCGCCTACCTCTACGACGAGACGGACCCGAAGGGCATGAAGTTCGACACGATCGAGATCCCGGAGAAGCAGAAGGAAGAAGCCAAGCAGTGGCGCACCAAGCTCATCGAAGGTCTCGCCGACTTCGACGACGTGCTCGCCGCCAAGTACCTCGACGGCCAGGAAGTGACCATCGAGGAGATGCGCACCGGCATCCGTAAGGCCACCCTCTCCCTCAATTTCATCGGCGTCATCCCCGGTTCCGCTTTCAAGAACAAGGGCGTGCAGATGCTCCTCGACTGCGTCGTCGACTTCCTGCCCTCCCCGATCGACATGCGCCCCCAGAAGGCCTTCGTCGACGACGGCGAGAAGGAGATCACCATCGGTCCGGACGACAAGGCCAAGGTCACCGGCCTCTGCTTCAAGCTCTGGTCCGACCCGCACGTCGGCCAGCTCGTCTTCTACCGCGTGTACCGCGGCCAGCTCAAGAAGGGCGAAGCCCTCTACAATCCGCGCACCCGTAAGAACGAGCGCATCTCGCGCATCGTCCTCCTCCGTGCGATGGACCGCGAAGAAATCGACGTCGCCTACTCCGGTGACATCTGCGCGATCATCGGCCCGAAGGACATCGCCACCGGCGATACCCTCACCGCCGAAGACGACCTGATCCTCGAGAAGACCACCTTCGCCGAGCCCGTCATCTCGATGTCCATCGAGCCCAACTCCAAGGGTGACCAGGAGCGTCTCTCCATCGGCCTGCAGCGCCTCGCTCAGGAAGATCCGACCTTCCGCGTCACCTCCAACCCCGAGACGGGCCAGACCCTCATCTCCGGCATGGGTGAGCTTCACCTCGAAATCATCGTCGACCGCCTCAAGCGCGAGTTCAAGGTCGAGGCCAAGTCCGGCAAGCCCCAGATTTCCTACCGCGAAACCATCAACCTCGCCTCCGAAGGCGTGGGCAAGTTCATCCGCCAGTCGGGTGGCCGCGGCCAGTACGGCCACGTCGAGATCAAGCTCGAACCCAACCCGCCTGCCACCCGCGTGGTCGGCGAGAAGGGCGAGGAAGTCGTCAACGAGATCGTCGGCGGCGTCATCCCCAAGGAATTCATCAAGCCCGCCACCGAAGGCATCCTCGAAGCCGCCAACAACGGCACCGTCGCCGGTTACCCGGTGATCAACTTCAAGGCCCGCATCGTCTTCGGTTCCTTCCACGAAGTGGACTCGAACGAAATGGCCTTCAAGATGGCCGGCATCTTCGCCTTCAAGGAAGCCATGAAGGACGCCAAGCCGATCCTCCTCGAGCCCATCATGAAGGTCGAAGTCGTCACCCCGGAAGAATACCAGGGCGACATCATGGGTGACCTCAACCGTCGCCGCGGCCAGATCCAGGGCATGGAAACCAAGAACGGCCTCTGCAACATCGAAGCCCGCGTCCCGCTCGCCGAAATGTTCGGTTACTCCACCGACGTCCGCTCCCTGTCCAAGGGCCGCGCCTCGTACTCCATGGAGCCCGCCAACTACGAGCAGGTCCCCGCGCAGATCCTCAAACAGGTCGTCGAGACCTCGTCCCGCGCCCCGGCCCGCACCTAATCTCACCCTCAAACACCCTTCCCGATGGCCCGCACCAAAATCCGCATCAAGCTCAAGGGCTTCGACTACCGCATGGTCGACCAGTCCGCCAATGAGATCGTCGACACCGCCAAGCGCACCGGCGCCCGCGTCTCCGGCCCCGTGCCGCTGCCGACCGACATCTCCCGTCTTACCGTCAACCGTTCGCCCCACGTGGACAAGAAGTCCATGGACCAGTTCGAGATCCGCACGCACAAGCGTCTGATCGAGATCATGGAGCCCAACGCCCAGACCGTCGACGAACTGAAGAAGCTCAACCTGCCTTCTGGGGTTGACATCAACATCGTAGTCTAACTCTTCAACCCTCCACCTTAACCTCCAACCCAACGCAGGACGTCCAAGCCCCTCTATCAGGACCAAGATTCCGCAAGGAATCCTAAGCCTAATGCAGGTCAGCAATGACCAAACGGCGGAAACGCCACCTGCCTCTTAGAAAAATGAAACACCAGCTACTCGGTAAGAAAATCGGAATGACCCAGGTCTATGACGCGGAGAACAACCTCGTCCCTGTCACGGTCGTCCAAGCGGGTCCCTGCCCGGTCACCCAGGTAAAGACCGTCGATAAGGATGGCTATGATGCCGTCCAGATCGCCTTCGGCGCCCAGAAGGAAAGCCGCATGTCGGCCGGCGAAGTCGGCCACCTCCGCAAGGCGGGCGTCGCTCCTCACACCCATCTCCACGAGATCCGCCAGGCCGGCGCCACCGAGGCCAAGGTCGGCGACGTCATCACCGTCGAGAAATTCACCGCCGGCCAGATGGTCGACGTCATCGGCACCGTCAAGGGCCGCGGCTTCCAGGGCGTCGTCAAGCGCCACAACATGGACGGCCAGCCGGACTCCCACGGTCACATGATGCACCGCCGAATCGGCTCGATCGGCATGCGTCAGACCCCGGGTCACGTCTTCAAAGGTAAGCGCATGCCGGGCCACATGGGCCAGGTGCAGCGCACCGTCCAGAATCTCCGCGTCGTCCAGGTCCTCGCCGAGAAGAATCTCCTCCTCATCAAGGGCAGCTTCCCCGGCGCCAACGGTGAGGTCGTCCTCGTGCGTCCGGCCAAGAAGGCCATCGCCGCCAAGTAACCCACCCAGCATCTCAGCGATATGAAGCTCAAAGTTTATAAGTCCGACGGATCCGCCTTTACCGAGAAGGAATTCGACATTCCTTCCTTCGAAGGCTCCAAGGGCGTCGCCCTGCTCAAGCAGGTCATCGTTTCCTACCAGGCCAACAAGCGCCAGGGTACCTCCAAGACCAAGGATTACGGCGAAGTGGCCGGTTCCGGCAAGAAGGTCCTCCCTCAGAAGGGTTCCGGCGGTTCCCGCCACGGCGACAAGCGCGCCCCCCAGATGTTCAAGGG
>CALPIW020000148.1 GCA_943323725.2 Polynucleobacter meluiroseus
GATGAGATCAAGACTCCCTGCGAGCTGGTCTACCCCGGCGCCCCGAACGTCAGGCACGCCAGACTGAACGATTTCATCAAAGCTCACCTGCGTCCCGAACTGAAATGAAGCACCTATTCCTCCTGCTTTCGACCGCCTGCGCCGCCGCCTCCCTTTTTGCGGCCGACCCGGCCACCCAAGCCTCCGCCGCGCCCAAAGCCGGCGACCCGGAGTTTCGCAAATACCCCATCCCGATCGAGCCGGACGAGAACGTCTCCTATGGCCCGCACCGCATGCAGCGGATCTACTTCTGGCGCGCGAAGTCAGAGAAGCCCACGCCCCTGCTCTTCTACATCCACGGCGGAGGCTGGTCCGGCGGCGACCGCTCCGTGGTCCGCAGCATGCTCAAGCCGGCCCTCGACGCCGGCATCTCCGTGGTCTCGGTGGAATACCGCACGATCAAAGACTCCACCGCGGACGGACTCGTCCCGCCGGTCAAGGGCCCGATGTTCGACTGCGCCCGCGCCCTGCAGTTCACCCGCAGCAAGGCCAAGGAATGGAATCTCGATAAGACCAAGGTCGCCCTGGCCGGCGGCTCAGCCGGCGCGTGCACGAGCCTCTGGCTCGCCTTCCATGACGACCTTGCCGACCCGCAGAGCGCCGACCCGATCGCCCGCGAGTCCACCCGCGTGACCTGCGCCGCGGTCGGCGGAGCGCAGACGACCCTCGACCCGCATCAGATGCGCGCGTGGACGCCCAATAGCAAATACGGCGCGCACGCCTTCGGCATCAGTTGGGACGCGAAAAAGAAGATTTCGTCCTTCGACATGTTCTACGCCGAGCGCGAACGCATCCTGCCCTGGATCAAGCAATACTCGCCCTACGAACTCGTCACGCGCGACGACCCGCCCGTCGGCCTCTTCTACTCCGCCGCCCCGAACCTCGGCAAAGACGAGAAGGATCCGACCCATACGGCCAACTTCGGCGTGAAGCTCAAGGAACACTGCGACGCCCACCAGGTCCGCTGCGAACTCGTCTACCCCGGCGCCCCCAACGTGGTCCACGCCACCGACAGTGATTACGTCAAGGCGTACTTGCGCCCCGAACTGAAGTGAGGCTCTGCGCGCTGCTCCTGTCCGCCCTCGCCTTCGCCGCCGAACCCAAGGTCACGGCGAAACGTCCGTCCGCCGCCGAGACCCGCGCGGCCGCGATGAAGCTGGCCATCGACATCCCGAGTTCGAAAGACGGCTCCCTGCAGAAGGCGATCTATTGGCGGCCCGAGTCCGCGGCACATGACGCCTCCGGCCCCGCGGTGCCGCTGGTGGTCTTCCTGCACTCCTGGAGCGGCGGCTTCGAACAGGGTCCGCCGTGGATCGACCAGGCCAAGAAGATGGGCTGGGTACTCGTCGCCCCTGATTTCCGCGGCCCGAATAGCCGCCCCGAGGCCTGCGCCTCCGACCTCGCCTCGCAGGACATCCTCGACGCCGTGGCCTACGCCCGACGCGACGCACGTATCGACGCTTCCCGCATCTACCTGATCGGCGGCTCCGGCGGCGGCCACATGTCCCTCGTCATGGCCGCCCGAGCGCCCGACCTTTGGGCCGGCGTGAGCGCTTGGGTGCCGATCTCCGACCTCGCGGCGTGGCACGCCGAAAGCAAGGCCCGCAAGAACAACTACGCCAAGATGCTCGAGCAGTCCTGTGGCGGCCCGCCCGGCCCCGCCACGGAAACCGAATACCGTCACCGCTCCCCGCTCTTCCACCTGGCCGCCGCCAAAGGCGTACCGCTCGATATCAACACCGGCATTCACGATGGCCACACGGGGTCCGTACCCGTCAGCCATTCGCTCCGTGCCTTCAATGTCCTGGCCGCGCCTGAGAAGCAAATCCCGGCGAAGGATATCGACTCCATGGTCCGTGAACAAAAAATTCCCAGCGCCCTGGCCGCGGAGACCCAAGCCGATCCGGAACGCCAGAAAGCCGTGCTCTTCCGCCGCTCTTCCGGCAACGCCCGCGTGACCGTCTTCGAAGGCGGCCACGAATCCGAATCCTCGGCCGGAGTACTGTGGCTCTCGCGTCAACGCAAGGGCCAGCCCGCGGACTTCAGCCTCGGGGCGACGTCCGGCCAGACCGGCGCCGCGACCGAAGTCTCAAAATAACCTTACCATGAACGCCCTCCGACTGCTCCTCGCCACCTGCGCCTGCGCCCTGGCTTTCGCCGCCGACCGTAAGCCGAACATCCTCGTCATCGTCAGCGACGACCATGGCTACGCCGACGTCGGCTTCAACGGCGGCAAGGCCGTACCGACGCCCCATCTCGACGCGCTGGCCGCTTCCGGCGTGCGCTGCACCAGCGGCTACGTCTCCCATCCCTTCTGTTCGCCCACCCGCGCGGGCCTGCTCACGGGCCGCTACCAGCAACGCTTCGGGCACGAGAACAATCCCGCGTATGATCCGACCGACGCCGTGGCGGGCCTGCCGCTCACGGAGAAACTCCTGCCGCAGTTCCTCCGGGAAGCCGGCTACCGGACGGGCTGGATCGGCAAGTGGCACCTCGGCGCGACGCCGGCGCACACGCCCTGGGCCCGCGGCTTCGAACAGACCTATGGCTTCATCGGCGGCGGCCATTCCTTCTCCGGCTGGGCGATCGACGTGAAGAAAGAATATAACGTCCCGCTGACCCGCGCCGGTAAGGCCACCACGGAAGTCCCCGCTCACCTGACCACGGCCTTCGGCCAGGAGGCCGCCGCCTTCGTCACCCGCCAGGCCGGCGCACCTTGGATGCTTTACCTGGCGTTCAACGCCCCGCACACCCCGCACATGCCCACGGCTGAGCGGGAGAAGCAGTTCGCCGACGTGAAAGACCCGACCCGCCGCAAGTGCCTCGCGCAGATCAGCCTGCTGGACGACGCCATCGGCGAGGTCACCCGCGCGCTCGCGGCCAGCGGACAGACCCAGGACACGCTGATCTTCTTCTTCAGCGACAACGGCGGCACGCCGCCCTCGCTCGGCGCCGATAACACGCCGCTGCGCGCCAACAAAGGCACGGTCTACGAAGGCGGGGTCCGCGTCCCGTTCGTCATCAGCTGGCCGGCCCGGCTCAAGGCGGGCTCGACCTACGACCGCCCGGTCTCCTCGCTCGACGTCACGGCCACGGCGTTGTCGCTGGCCGGCGTCGCCTTCCCCTCCGAGCGCAGACTCGACGGCGTCAACCTCATCCCCTTCCTGCGGGGCGAGATCCAGACCGCGCCGCACGCGAACCTCTTCTGGCGCACCGGCGGCGGACAAAGCTACGCCGTCCGCTCCGGCGATTGGAAGCTGGTCCGCAACGGCAAGCAACCCGACGAACTCTACGACCTGTCGACGGACATCGGCGAAGCGAAGGACCTGGCCTCCGCGCGACCCGAAGTCGTCGCCAAACTCTCCGCCGACCTGTCGGCCTGGGACAAGGAACTGGTCGCCCCGCTCTTCCAGAGCCCCAAGGGCGGCAAGCCCCCTGCGAAGAAGGCGAAGAAATAGGCCCTTGGCCCCACTTGGTGGGGTTTCGGCGACTTTTCCTCTGGTCGGGCTGGTGAGATTCGAACTCACGACCTCTTGCACCCCATGCAAGCGCGCTACCAGACTACGCTACAGCCCGAGAGAGGAAAGATTGGGTTAAGCCCCAGCCCGGCGGGGATGTCAATCCGACAAACCCACCCCCGTGGTTTCTCGACATAACCAAGGCCTAACCCTAGGAATACCGCATGAGCCGCACCCCCTTGCTCCTGCTTGCCCTCTTGGCCGCCGCCCTCGGCGCGGAGACCCGCCCGAACATCGTCTTCATCCTGGCCGACGACCTCGGCTACGGCGAAGTCGGCTACAACGGCCAGAAGATCATCCGCACCCCGAACGTCGACCGCCTCGCCCGCGAAGGCATGATCCTCACCCGACACTACTGCGGCAACGCGGTCTGCGCCCCCTCGCGCACGGTACTCATGACCGGTCGCAACCCCGGCCACGCCACGGCCCGCGACAACGGCGACGTCGGCGACCGCGAGCAGTTCCCCCTTCCCCCCGGCATCGCCACCCTGCCCGGCACGCTCAAGCAAGCCGGCTATGCGACCGCCGCGTTCGGCAAATGGGGCATGGGCAGCTTCGAGTCCACCGGCAGTCCGCTGAAGCAGGGCTTCGATCGCTTCCTCGGCGTGACCAGCCAGTGGGTCGCGCACAGCCACTATCCTCCCTTCATCCAGGATGACGGCAAGAAGGTGCCGCTCGACAACGGCCCCGACGGCGCACCCGGCCACGGCATCTTCCCGGCTGGCGCCGACCCGCAGGACCCCAAGGCCTACGCGCCGTTCATCGGCAAAGACTTCCTGAGCGAACGCACGATCACGGGCGCCGAAGCGTTCATCGCGGCCCACAAGGACAAGCCCTTCTTCCTCTACTACGCCTCGCCGCTGCCGCACGTGGCCCTGCAGGTCCCGGCCGAAGAGCTGAAACAATATGAGGGCGTCATCACCGAGGCCGCGCCCTACGCCCCGCAGAAAGGCGGCTACAGCCCCAACCGCACCCCGCGCACCACTTACGCCGCGATGATCTCGCGCCTCGACAAGGAAGTCGGCCGCATCCTCGCCGCCCTCGAGAAAGCCGGCGTGGCGGATAACACGATCATCGTCTTCTCCGGCGACAACGGCGCCACGCACGACGCCGGCGGCGTCGATACGAAATACTTCAACTCCGCCGGCGGCCTCAAAGGACTCAAGGGATCGCTCCATGAGGGCGGCATCCGCGAGCCGACCGTGGTCCGCTGGCCCGCCGGCATCAAGGCCGGCACGCGATCGAACCGCATCTCCGGCTTCGAAGATTGGCTGCTGACCTTCTCCGAGCTGGCCGGCGTGAAGCTGGAACGATCGGCCGAGA
>CALPIW020000149.1 GCA_943323725.2 Polynucleobacter meluiroseus
CGCTTCATGTCGCCGTTATCGGTAGGGGCGGCGAGGTAGCGCTCGAAACGGGCGCGGACGGAGCGGGAGTTGCCGAGATTCATCGTGCTCCCCTTCCACTGCATGGTCCCGTTTTCCAGGTCCACGGAGTCGCTGTTGACGTTGAAGAGACGGTCGGCACCGCCCTCGGCGGTGGAGCTCTGGTAGTTGCCGGCCGTGCCGCCCTGCGTAGGCGCAGGCGGAGGCGCCTGGGCGAAACCGAGCACGGTCAACGCGCACCAGCCGAAGCAAGAAAGGATGAGGTGACGCATGGCGGGGAGAATCAGAAGCGCTCGAGGGCTTCGACGACCAGGAGGTCGCGGGTGACGCGCAGCTTGCACTTGAAGCGCTGGCCGACTTCGAAGGAGTCGGCGGAGCCGGCGGGGATGAAGACCGGGATGCGGCCGACGGGGTCCTTGCTGATCGGCTTGACGGCGAGCACGCGGCCACGTCCCTCGACGAAGGCGAGCTGCTGCTCGACCTGACACTCGAGTCGGTAGCTGTTGCCCTGGAGCGTCGCCCAATCGCGGCGGTAGGTCTCGACCGAGAACGGGGTCAGGTCGGCGAAGCGGCCGCCACCGCCCATACGGGGCACGACGATCGCGACCAGGATCACGATGACCACGACAGGGATGCCGAGGGCGAAGAAGAGGGGGTTGATCTTGGACATGCGGAAGGAGGGGCGCAGGCTACCCTGCTCCTCCAGCCTAGGCGGCTTTGGGATTTGTTCCAGCGATTTCCCCGCCTAGGGCAAATCCGACAAGTACCGGGACAGGCCGAGCCTCAACTCCAGCGCTTCTGCTGGCAGCCGAAGACGACCAGACAGATGCCTAAAAGGCCCTGCACCAAGAGAACCGTCAGACCCAGCTCCGTACTGGCCACGTAGGCGCTCTGGTTGGACATGCTCGCGGTATAGGCATCATAGAGGGGCAGCCCCATCATGGATTTCATATAGCCCGACCATCCCCAATAGGAATTGATGAAGGGTCGGCAGAGCCAGGTCAGCGCCGGCGGCAGGGCCAGGACGACCCCCGAGAGGGGCAGCTGGAAGCCCACGAGATAGATCGAGAGCAAGGACGACTTCTCGGGCGAGGTCAGCATGGCCGAGAAACCGAGGCAGACCACCGACATCGACACGCAGCTGCCGGCGAGGATGGCCAGCTGGTCGGCCCAAGGACCCGGGAAGTTACAGATGAGTTTCACGAAGAAACACATCCAGACCCCCTGGGCGATGCCGATGAGCGAGACGAAGACGATCTTCGAGAAAGCGTAAGCCCACGGACGTAGCCCCGTCATGCGCTCCTTCTCGTAAAGCACGCGCTCGGCGGAGATCTCTCGTCCGCCGTTATTGGCGCCCATGAGGGTGAGCAGGATGACCTGGAACATCACCAGTCCGGCGGCGAGCCCCGCCAGCTGGGCGTTGGCCAGCTGGACGTTCAACGCCTGCTTGACCTCCTCCATCGAGGCGGTGTTGCGATCCATCGGAATCTTGAGGACATCCCAGGAGCCTTCGAGATTGAAGATGATCACGAGCAGCGGGAAGCCGAAGGTGATGGCGAGCGTGAGGCCGAGGTAGCCGGTGTCGCGGAAGAAGAGCTTCAGCCGACGCGAGAGCAGCGTGGTGAACTGAGAGACGCCGCCCGGCACCACCGGCTCGGGGAGCGGCTCGATCTCGGCGGGAGCGCCGACCTTAGCCACCGCCGTCGCGTAAGAATCCGGATGCTCGGCCTGATGGATGGCCCAGCGGTCGCGCCAGGTCGCCAGGTCGGAGGCGTTGAGCACTTCGTAAAGGCGGAGACCGTCCGGGATGCCGAAGTAACCCAGCAGTTCGTCGGGCGAGCCTTGGAAGACCACGTCGCCCTGATACACGACCGTGACCCAGTCGAACTGGTTCAGCTTGCCGAGATTGTGGATGATGCAGACGAAGCTCTTGTGGTGAGACTCCGCGAGATTGCGCAGGAGCGCCAGGATCTGGTCCTCGGACTGCGGATCCAAGCCGGAGGTGACCTCGTCACAGACCATGCAGGCCGGGTCGAGGGTGAGTTCCAGGCCGAGGGAGAGACGACGCAACTGGCCGCCGGAAAGGGCTGAGACGCGCTTGTCGCGATGCGGCGACATGCCGGTGACGCCGAGCACGGACTCGAGGCGGCGTTCACGCTCCGCGGCATCAGGCACCGCCAGTTCGAGGGCATACCCCAGGGATTCCGCGACGGTCAGCTGCGCCTGGGCGGCGGTGAACTGAGGAGCGAAACCGACCTTGCCGATAAGGTCTTCCGTGCAGGTGATCCGCTGGCCGGCGAGGCTCGCTTCGCCCGTCGAAGGCAGGATGCCCAGGATGGCCTTCATCAGGGTCGTCTTACCGCAGCCCGAAGGCCCGATGACGGCGTTGAGACCTCGCGGGAGGAAGCGGGCGTTGGCGCCGTCGAGGATGACGGGGCCGTCGGCGCCCGCCCTTACGGTGAGATTCTCGCAGCTCAGCATCGGTTGCAGTCTTGCCTCCCCTCTCCCCATCGTAAAGGCTTATCACCATGAGACCCCTCGCCCTCGCGCTCCTCGCCGCCCTGGCCCTCGTCCCGCAGGCCGAAGCCCTGCAGATGTCCAAGAAAGCCATCCGCAACCCAGGCATCTTCGGCATCAAGATCGCGCGGACCGACATGGCCTTCTACGGCCGCGCGGACGCCATCCTCTCGATCTCCTTCCAAGAATACACCACCGGGTCGTTCATCGTGGCCGAAGTCGTGATCGACATGAAGGACTCCAACCAACAGCTCCGCCTTTACGCCGCACGTCCGCCCGGCACGGCTGACGTCGCCAACCGAGCCAACCGCGCCAGCGAGGCCAACTCGCAGAACCGCGGCCTGGATCCCAGCCAGGCGTCGAAGCTCCCGATCCCGAGCCAGCTCGCCGCCGTCGAGTCGAAGGTGAACAACATGATCACTGGCACCACCGGTGACATCGTCGTGAAGACTTACCCGACCACCACCCACGCCAAGACCGTGGAGATGGTCGTCGCCTCCAAGGCCGAACTGCAGCGCCTCTACTCCAACCTGATCACCCTTTATACCGGCTTCGAAGTCCAAGCCGCGGACGGCGCCACCGTGGAAGGCGCCAACGCCGCCGTGGCCACCATGACGGCCAGCGGCGCCACCCCGACCATCAAGATCAACCAGATCGGCGGGGTGCTCTTCACCGTCGAATAAGCGGGCCGGCCTCGGTCCGACCCCGGATTCAAGCGCTCCGCCCCTTCCTGGAGGGCTCGGGTAAGTCCGGCTTGACCGTTCCCGCGGCCTTCGCTTGTGTCCGCCCTTACTCCCATGGCCTCCCTACCCGTCAATCGCATCAAGAAGAAGAACATCATGAGCTACAATGGTGAGCTCTGCATCGTTCTCGAGTGCCTCGTCCGCACCCCCCCGAACAACGCTTCCTACGTCCAGATGGAACTCCGCTCCATCAAGACCGGCGCCAAGATCCCGGTCCGCTGCGGCATCGGAGTCAGCTTCGAAGTCTTCGACAACAGCATCAAGTCCCTCGAGTTCTCCTACGAAGCCGACGGCAGCTACGTCTTCGCCGACACCAACACCAACGAGGAGTACTACATCTCGGCCACCACCCTCGCCGACTCCAAGGAGTTCCTGATCTCGGGCACCTCCTACATGGTCCTCTTCGTCGAAGACAAGCCGGTCACCGTCGACCTCCCCCCTTCCGTCACCGTCGAAGTCCTGGAAGCCCCGCCCGCCGTCAAGGGCGACACCGCCGGCAACGTCCAGAAGACCGTCACGTGCGAGAACGGCCTCCAGGTCAACGTCCCGCTCTTCATCAAGCAGGGCGAGAAGATCAAGGTCAGCACCGAGAATAAGGAATACCTCGGTCGCGCTTAAGCCGCCCTTACAGCCCCCTTCGAGAACCCCGGACCGCCGGGGTTCTTTGTTGGCCGGACGGACCGAAAGGAGCGTAGACCCGCAGGGATTCGAACCCCGACAAAGTGAACCAAAATCACTTGTGCTACCGTTACACCACGGGTCTGCGCATCCCGACTGAACAGCGAGTCGGGGGTCGGAGTCAAGCGAGACCAAGGCGGGGTTGACGCTGGGGGAGGTCTGTCTCATTTCCCCTGTATGCCTGCCTCCGCCTCCCAGAAGCCGAAGTATCGTCGGATCGTGCTCAAGATCAGCGGCGAAGCCCTTCGCAACGATGTCACCGGCGAATCCATCGACAGCGCCGTCCTCGATCGTCTCGCCGAGGAGCTGCGCTCGATCCAGAAGGTCGGCACCCAGGTCGCGGTCGTCGTCGGCGGCGGCAACATCTTCCGCGGCCTCGCCGGCGCGCGCGCCAACGGCACCGACCGCACCACCGGCGACAACATGGGCATGCTCGCCACGGTGATCAACGGCCTCGCCCTGATGGACCGCCTGGAAAAGGCCGGCCTCGAGTGCCGCGTGATGACCGCCATCCCGATGGACCGCATCGCCGAGCCCTTCATCCAGCGCCGCGCCACCCGCCACCTCGAACGCGGCCGCATCGTCATCTTCGTCGCCGGCACGGGCAACCCGTACTGCACCACCGACTACGCCTCCGCCCTCCGCGCCAACGAGATCGGCGCCGACGCCATCCTCAAGGCCACCAAGGTCGACGGCGTCTACGACAAGGACCCGATGAAGCATAAGGACGCCAAGCGCTATGACCGCGTCTCGCACGCCGAAGCCCTCCAGAAGCGCCTCGGCGTGATGGATGCCGAAGCGTTCTCGCTCTGCGAAGCCAACAAGCTCCCGATCATCGTGCTCTCGATGTCCGAGAAGGGCGCCGTGAAGAAGGCCGTCCTCGGCCAGCGCATCGGCACGCTCGTCGCCTGATTTTCCAAC
>CALPIW020000150.1 GCA_943323725.2 Polynucleobacter meluiroseus
GGCGCGGATTCATGATCGCCGTCGGATCGTAGGCGCGCACCTGCACGCCGCCACCGAGGGCGCCTTGGTGCTCCCCATGCGGGGCGAGACCGGGCAGGTCGTCGGCCGGCGGGCCTTCGAGCACGATGACCACGTCGGGTTTCGCGAGGCGGGCCGCGACGACCGCGCCGCGGCAGCCGACTTCTTCCTGCACCGTCGCGACCGCGAGGAGATCGCCGGCCGGCGGAACGGCGTCGAGCGCGTGCGTGGCGAGCGTGAGCGCGGCCATGCCGACGCGGTTATCGAAAGCCTTGGCGACGTAGAGGCCCGGTTCGGCGAGGGCCGTGAACGGACCTTCCGGCACGACCGGATCGCCCGGACGGATGCCGAGACGCGCGACGGCGGCGGCCGAGCGTGCGCCGATGTCGACGAGCACCTTGTCGGCGGAAGCCGCCTGCGCGCCACCCTGATGGGGCGGGAGCGCGGCGACGATGCCGAGGAATTCCTTACGCGCGGAGCGCGACCAGATGCGGAGACGCTGCGCGGCGAGCACGCCGTCGGGCCAGCCGCCGACCGGCACCAGGCGGAGGAAGCCGTCGGGGGTGACCGCCTGCACGAGGAAACCGATCTCATCCATGTGCGCCGTGAGCACCACGCGCGGACCGCCCTGCTCCTTCACGGGCGCGGCGAGCACGCCGCCGAGGCCGTCGGCGCTGAACGCGCGGCCACGGAGTTCGCGGACGAAGATCGCGCGGACCGCGTCCTCGTGGCCGGACGTGCCGTGGGCCTGCGTGTAGTCTTCGAGCAGGCGGAGGACTTCGGGCAGACGGGTCGACATGGGAAAGAGAGTTAAGATGAAAGATGAGGGATGGACGATGGAGGACTCGAGGACCCTCGTGGCTCAGCGCGGCTGGCGGGTCTGCAGGCGCGGCTTCAGGCCGGCCTTGGCGGCGGCGTCGAGCGCGCCGACCGCGGCGCCCGTGAGCGAACGCTCGTCGGCGACGATGATGACTTCGGTGCCGGGCGACTTCAGCGCGTGGTCGACGAGGGCCTTCGCGAGCGCGTCGGCGGCGATGGGCTTGCCTTCGAGGTAGAGCTTGCCGTCGCGGTCGACGCCGACGACGAGCGAAGAAGCCTCGGCGCCGGCCGAGCCCGCGGAGGCCGTGGGCGGCACGATGGCGAGCGCGCGCGTCTGTTCGAAGCGGCCGCTCAGGAGCAGGAAGAAGACCAGCACCACCATCACGTCGATGAGCGGCACCACGTTGATGTCGGCGCGACGGCGGCGGGCGACGACAAGGCTCATCGACGGCGGGCTTCGAGGGCTTCGACGAGGACGTCGAGCCGCGAGGAGAGGATCTCGAGGCGACGGCTCAGCCAGTTCGCGGCGAGGAGCGCGGGGATCGCGACGCAGAGGCCGATCATCGTCGTGCTGAGCGCGAGGCCGACGCCGCGCGTGAGCGTCTGCGCATCCGGCATGCCTTGTTCCGGGAAGAGCGTGGCGAGGCCGGCGACCGTGCCGAGCAGGCCGAGCAAGGGCGCGCCGGCCACGATGCTGTCGAGCAGGTGGAGGCCGCGCTGCAGCCGGATGAGCTCATGCCGGGCCCAAGCCTTGAGCACTTCGCCCGAAGCGCCGTCTTTCCAGCGCTGCACGAGGCGACCCGCGACGGACTCACCGTCGGCGGCGCCGACTTGGTCGAGCTGCCCCGCGAGGACCGCCTTGACGACGGCTTCCGGGGCGACCCGGGAGACCCGGAGGGCCAGGGCTCTTTCGACGATCAGGTAGACCGCCAAGAAGGAGCAGAAACCGAGCGGCCAGATGAAAGCGCCGGCACCTTGGATGAGGGTTTGCACATCGCCAGCGTCGGCAAACCCCCAGAGGTCGCAAGCCCGCCCTTTAAATTGCCCTTAAATGCGGATTTAATGACTTTAAATGACATTATATGATTAAATCCAGTCTTTTGGAACAAATGTTAAAAACCTATCCTTTGACTTAACCCTAGGGGGGTTTACTGTGATTTTACCCCAATTTTCCTATGAGACTCAAACGCTCAGGTTTCTCCCTCGTGCTCTCGCTGACCGTCATGGCGGCCATGGTGATGTTGGTGATCGTCCTCGCCTCTTTCCTGCAGGTCGAAAGCCGCCTGGCGCAGAGCCATTCCGGCTATCTGCGGGCGCGTTTCAACGCCCTCGCCTCGGCCCGCATCGCCGTGGCCCAGCTCCAGCAGCTCGCCGGCCCCGACCAGCGCGTGACCATGCGCGCCGACATGTTCGCCAACAACGACATCGCCGTGAGCAACAACGACGCCGCGACGGCCACCCCGGTCCGCGGCCGTTCGGACCGCGCGAACAACAACGCGCCCACCGGCGGTCGCCTCTCGCACCAGAAGCGCTACCTGACCGGCGTGTGGTCGACCGGCGGCGCCGACGCTTCGCGCGTGCGCGACTGGGACGTGAGCAACCCGGCGGACTCGCGCCTCTTCCTCGGCTGGCTGGCCTCGCCGTTCGACATCAACCCGGTGCAGGAACTTTCGGGCACGACCCCCAACTTCGTCCCGAACAACACCTACTTCACGAACATCGCCAACCGTCGTGTCGTCACCCCGGCCCGCGCCGCGGAGGCCCAGGCCTTGATCGATGACCTCGGCAATCCGATCGACCTCGACGCGACCCAACTCGTCCCGCTCGTCTCCTACGGCACGCTCAACCTGCCCACCGGTCTCTCCGGCCTGCAGCGCAACTACATGGGCGCCATCGACGCCCGCCCGCAGCCGATGCCGGGCCCGACCTACGCCGACACGACGACGCTCGGCGCGAACGGACGCTACGCTTTCTGGATCGGCGACGAAGGCGTGAAGGCCAAGGTCAACCTGCCCGACCACTACGCCTCGACCGGCGGCGGCACCTGGCTCTCGCAGGATGATTGGGACAAAGGATTTGCGGCCTCAGCGAACCAGCGCAACGGCATCGGCGCCATCGGCGGAGCGGGCGACCTCATCCGCGAAGGCGTCAACCCCAAGGGCGCCCTCCCTTCTGGCTTCAACTTCGACGCCTGGCGCGCCCAGGACATCACGGCCGCTTCGGGTAATCCGCAGGCTTTCCAGCTGGCGAAAGCCGTGGGCATCTCCGGCCTCTCCGCCTGGGCGGAGCGCCAAGCCGGCCCGGCCGCCGGCCAGGCGATGTCCGACGCCGCGCGCCTGCTCTGGCATGACATCACCACTTATTCCTTCTCGACGCTCACCGACACCTACAACGGCGGCGTGAAGGTCGACCTCTCGACTGCCTTCGAGCTGCCGTACGCCATGTACCGCGGCCTGGAAGTCTACCCCGGGCAAAAAGACCCCACGCTGGTCGCCGACGGCCGCCTCCGGAAGCAGTCTCTCTTCCATGGCGCGCCCAACGCCCACTCGAGCACCGCGGGCCTCGGCACGAACGGGATGGCGGTGGACCTCGACTACAACCGGCCCAACCTCGTGGACAAGCTGGGCTCCGCGAGCGACCTCCTGCTGGCCTCGCCCCGCGCCTCCGAGTGGGCGCCTCGCTACCTGCGCTCGCTGCTCGGCAACTCCTACAACCTGATCCTCGCCCGCAACGGCGGCAGCGGCACGGCTCCGGGCAGCCAGAGCGAAACGCCGGAACGCCTGGGCTTCGTCTACGAGGCCCCGCTGCGTTCGGCCTTCTTCGACTCTTACACCCATAACGCGAGCCTCGTGTCGCGCCTGCTCGCGAACACGGAGCGCAGCCCCAACGCGACCGAGAACCGCGTGGGCACGGCCAACTGGTACGGCAGCGTCGTCGTCACCAGCGCCAGCAACAGCCTCACCCAGCGCATCAACGCCCTGCCCTGGTCGGAACTGCCCGAGACCCACGCGGAGAACCTGAACGGACGCATCGTCCGCGGCCCCACCTGGGACCTTTATCGCAATTACTACCGCATGTATAAGCGCGAGATCGAACAAGCCGGCCAGGTTTCCGGCGCGCTGCGAGGTCAGCCCGCCGCCCCGGCCGACGCCGTCGTGGCGCGCGGCGTCGAACCGCTGAGCTACGCGACCGGCAACCGCAACGAACCGGTGCAGCGCAGCCGGCAGGTGAACACCAGCGGCGCCGCCACGCCGTGGGACTTCGCGCAGCGGCCGGACCAGTTCTATTCGGCCGGAGGCCAGCTCAACGCCAACCGCTACTACTACCGTAACAACTTGTCCGCTCCCAGCGACACGCCGAGCTTCCAAGCCGAGCAGCGCCTGCGCTACCCGAACATCCTGGCCCATAATTATATCGGGGCGCAGTTCGGCGCGAACTTCGTGACGAACTTCGACCGGATGGGCCTGGCCCAGCCCCGCCCGGCCACCGGCGACGCGTATTACAACCTCAGCAACAACTTCCCCGAGACGTCGACGCGCACCTGGCCCACCTCGATGAGCCTGGCCCCCAGCATCGTCCGGTTCTCGATGGTCTTCTCGGGGGTGTTCTCCGACCCCACCGGCGCCGACCTGAACGGCACGCTCGGCGTGACGGTCGATCCGGTCGTGATGGTCCACAACCCTTACGACGTGGCCATCGAGTTCGAAGGCCTCGCGATGGTGACCAACGGCGACTCCCTGCCCTACATCTTCAACGTGGAACTCCAGCAGTGGATCTTTTCCGACACCCATTGGCAATATTTCGACCCGTATCCCACCGCACCGCGGACCCAGTGGGAACCGAGGACGCGCAGCCTCACCGACCCGCTCTGGGTCGGCGAACAGGTCCGGCGCGACCTGCTCATCGGCGAAGTCGCCTTGGGTGACGGCGCTTACGAGAACCGGTCGTTCTCTTTCCGCTTGGTCAACCCCGGCAGCAAGTTCCGGCTCGAGCCC
>CALPIW020000151.1 GCA_943323725.2 Polynucleobacter meluiroseus
GGCGAAATTCGAGGTCTCGTATTGCGCGTAGCCGTTTTCGGCGAGCGTCTCCCAGGTCCGCCGGTAGAGGAAGGCTTCCAGTTCGCGGTCGATCTTCACCTTGCCCTGCGAGAGCTTCACGAACATCGCGGTGTCCTCTTCGAAGGTCAGGCAATAGGTCGAGAGGTGGTCGGGCTTGAGTTCCATCGCCCGGTAGAGGTCATCGGTCCAACGCTTCTCGTCCTGTCCGGGAATCGCGAAGATGAGGTCGAGATTACGCGAGGCGAAGCCGGCGGCCTCGATGAGCTCCCAGGCTTCCATGATCTGCTTGGGCGAGTGACGTCGGCCGAGCGCGTCCAGCGTGACGTCATCGAAACTCTGCACGCCCATCGACACGCGGGTGACGCCGATCTCCTTGAGCGCGGTGAGCTTATCGGCGCGCACGGACGAAGGCGCGAGTTCGACGGTCCATTCGCCGGGGCGGCCGGCGGCCTTGGTCATCGCATGGCCGAGGCGGCGCAGGTCATCAGCCGGCAGGAGTCCTGGCGTGCCGCCTCCCCAGAAGGCGGTCTCGACGCGGCCGGGCGGGTGGAGCTCCATCTCGCGTTCGATTGCGGCGAGGTAGCGGTCGATCTCGCCGCGCTTGGGCTGCTCCTGGTAGAACGAGCAGAAGTCGCACGACGACGCGCAGAACGGGACGTGCAGGTAGAGGGCCGTCGCGGACTGGACGGGCGCGGACATCACTCGAGGCCGAGCTGCTTGCGGCCGGCTTCCGAGATCATCCGCGGATTCCAGACCGGGTCCCAGACGATCTCGACTTCGGCGGACTCGACGCCGGGCAGGGCTTCCATCTTGGACTTCGCGTCGGCGGCGATGACGGGCCCCATGCCGCAACCTTGGGCGGTGAGCGTCATCTTGGCCGCGACCTTCTGGCCGCCGCGTTCGCCGGGGGTGAGTTCGAGGTGATAGATCAGGCCGAGGTCCACGATGTTGACCGGGATCTCCGGGTCGAAGCAGCCCTTGAGCGCTTCCCAGAGGGCTTCCTGGTTCACGGGGCCGCTGATGATGGCTTCGTCCTTCTTGCCGTATTGGCTGACGGCGTCGGCGCCGAGGGCTTCGATGTCGGCCGGGGCGATCCGGAAGAGGCCCATCGGGGTGCGGACCGTGACCGAGCCGCCGAGGGCCTGGGTGACGGTGACTTCCGTGCCCTTTTCCAGCACGACGACATCCCCGGCGGGAATCAGGGTCGAGGCGCAGTCGCGGATGAGGCTATGGACGGAGGACATGCCCAGAAGACAGGCGGGAAGGCCTGCGGACGCAAGCGTGGGGTGCGGGCGAAATGTGCTTTTGAGGGTGGTCGGGTTGCATGCCAAGGTGACACGTAGGGTTGTGGCCGACGGGCCTTCGGCTAGTTTCTCCCCAACCCCCTTCACCATGCGTTGTCTCCTGGCTCTGCTCTTCGCCCTTTCCGTCCATGCCGCCCCTGTGCCGATCTTCGACGGCAAGTCCCTCGCGGGCTGGGAAGGCGACGCCGCCTGGTGGCGCGTCGAGGACGGCGAGATCCGCGGCGGTTCCTCGACGGTCAAGGTCCCGAAGAACTTCTTCCTCGCGACCGAAAAGTCGTACCAGAACTTCGACCTCCGCGTAAAGCTCCGCCTCACGGGCACGGGTTTCATCAACAGCGGCGTGCAGATCCGCAGCATCCGTGTCCCGAAGAGCACCGAGATGAGCGGCTATCAGGTCGACTATGGCAAAGGTTGGTATGGCAAGATCTACGACGAGAGCCGCCGCAACAAGGTCATCGCCGAATCCAAGGAGGCCGCCGCGGTCCTAGCCGCCGTCAAGGAAGGCGAGTGGAACGAGTATCGCATCCTTGCCGAGGGCAACCGCATCCGCAGCTGGGTCAATGGCGTGCCTGCACTCGATTACGTCGAGACCGAGCCGAACATCGCCGCCGACGGCAAGATCGGCCTCCAGATCCACTCGGGTGGCATGGCGGTGATCCAGGCTAAGGATATCACGATCGAAGAACTGCCGGCGACACCCGGTGCGCTTACGTGGGACAAGGTGAAGCCCGCCGCGAAGAAGGCCGAGCCGGCCAAGGCGGCCGCTCCCCGCAAGGACACGAGCTACAATGATGTGCAGGGCGTGCGTCGCACCGCCGAGGAGCAGCAGAAGCTATTCAAGCTGCCCGAGGGTTTCGAGATCGAG
Source organism: Polynucleobacter meluiroseus (assembly GCA_943323725.2). GTDB lineage: Bacteria > Verrucomicrobiota > Verrucomicrobiia > Opitutales > UBA953 > UBA953. Next base: position 2,191 of record CALPIW020000151.1, read on the forward strand.
CTCTTCGCCAAGGAGTCCGCTGACTTCGGTAAGTTCATCATGCTGATCTTCGACCAGCAGGGCAGGGCGTGGTCCAGCACCGCGTTGGAATATCCGGTCGACGCCAACGAGAACCCCGCCGCCGCCGAGGCGCTTTATAAGTCCAAGGCCCGCGACAAGGTCGTCCTCTTTGATAAGCCCTTCGAGGCGGGCGTCCGCCAGCCGCGCGCCTTCGCCGATGGACTGGCGATCCCCGAAGGCGTCCTGCCGTATAAGGACGGCGCGGTCGTGCAGCACGGCCATGATGTCGTCTTCCTTCGAGACACCGATGGCGACGGCAAGGCCGATAAGCGCGAGGTCCTACTGACGGGCTTCGGCGTGCAGGACTCGCACCTCTTCCCGCACCAGTTCACCCGCGCTCCGTGGGGTTGGTTCTGGCTCGCCCAGGGCGCCTTCAATTCCGGCAAGGTCACGTCCACCAAGGGCGACGTCACCGACTTCCCGAACACCCGGATGGCGCGTTTCCGTCCGGACGGCAGCTTCTTCGAGCCGACGAGCGTCGGTCCCTGCAATATCTGGGGTCTCGTGCTCACCGGTGAAGGCGAGGCGTTCATCCAGGAGGCCAATGACTACGGGTACCCGGTGATGCCGTTCCATGAGTATGCCCTCTATCCCGGCTGCGCGGACCGCCTGGCGAAATCCTACCAGCCGCCGTTCCCCGTGCAGGCTCCTGACTTCAAGATGAGCGGATCGGGTCTCAGCGGCCTCGCGCTCTCCGACGTCGGCGTCTGGCCGAAGGGCTTCGACGGCGTGATGTATGTCGCCAATCCGATCACCTCGAAGGTCAACGCGATCCGCCAGCACCGCGCGGGCTCCGGCTACCGCCTCGAGCGTCTCGAGGATTTCGTCACCTGCGAGGACCCGTTCTTCCGTCCGATCGCCATGACCATGGGTCCCGACGGCTGCCTCTACGTCATCGACTGGTATAACAAGATCATCAGCCACAACGAAGTCGCCCGCAATCACCCCGATCGCGATAAGCAGTCGGGTCGCATCTGGCGCATCAAGCCGAAGGGCTTCGTCCCGCCAGCCGTACCCGATTACACCCAGCTCTCGTCCGCCGACCTGATCGCCCGCCTCGGCTCCAAGATCGTCGGAGATGCCCATCTCGCCTGGCAGACATTGGCCGACCGTGGCAACGAAGGCGAAGCCCTCGAAGGCACGCTCGCCGCGATCGCCGGTGACGCCACCGCGTCCGCCGCGCGTCGGATCCAGGCCCTCTGGGTGCTGGGCGAGCACGGCCGTAAGATCGGGCCCTTGGCCATGCGCCTGCTGGCCGACCCCAATCGCAACATACGTCGCGAAGCGGTGAACGCCCTCCGCCACTTCGGCGCATGGACCCCGCATCACGAATCTCTCGCCGCGCTCTCCGCCGACCCTGATACGGAAGTCCGCGCTGCCGCCATCAAGGCTCTCGGTGAATCTTCCGCTAAGTGGCCAGCCGCCCTCGGCGCGCTGATGCGTTTCGCCGGCCCGTCCCTCGAAGGACCTGTCGCCCCGGATCGCCGCGGCAAGCCGATCAAGGTCGGCGCCGCCTACGAGCGCGATTTCGAACGCTTCCTCGTGCGCATGTATCTCGAGCGTCAACCGGAGGCGGTCGCCGCCTTCCTTGCTTCAAAGGAAGCGAAGTCGTTGCCGGCCGAAGGACGCATGTTCGCCGCGCTCGCGCTCGACCCCAAGGTCGGTGCTCCGCTCGTCGCCGAACTCGTCGGCCAGTTGGACCGCGCCCCCGGTCCCGACGAACTCTTCGCCGTCGCCCAGACCCTCGATCAGCCGACCAGTGTGGCCGTGCTCCGTAAGCTCCTCGCCGATGCTGCCGTCCGTAATCGCGTCGTCGAACTCCTGCTGGTCTTCCGCACCGACCTCGATCAGGCCATGGTCGGACCGGTCGTCGCCGAAGCCGCCAAGGCCTTACTGGCCCAAGGGGCTGCCGAACGCGCCCTCGCCGCCCAGCTCATCGGCGGCTTTCAGCTGCTCGAATTAGAGGCCGACCTGCTCGCGCTCCTCTCCCGTGAGGATTCCCGTCGCGAGGTCCTCCTCGGACTCCAGCAGCTCCGCACGACCAAGCCGGAGGCCGTGGTCGCGTTCATCGGCTCCGCGCCGGCGGAGAGTTCGAACCTCGCGCTGCGCGCAGTGGTCGCCTCCCGTGCCCCGCAGGCTTCGACGCTCGCGATGGGCCTCTGCTCCAAGTTGTCGGTCAACGACCGTAAGATCGTGCTCGATGGCATCAGCGGCACCAAGGCTGGCGCCAAAGCCATCGCCGCGGGTCTGGCGGATAAGTCCGTCGCCGTGGCCGACATCGAGACCCCCGTCGCCGAGAAGCTCGCCATCGCCCTCGGTGACAGCCCCGAGCTCGCGGCCGTGTCGGCCCAACTCGGCGGCGTCTTCCGCAGCGTGCTGACCTTGGACGGCTCCAATGACGCCGTCGCCAAGTCGGGTGTGGTCCTCAAGGGCGCCTTCACCGTGGAGACGTGGGTACGACTCGACGGCAAGGTCGACAACAAC
>CALPIW020000152.1 GCA_943323725.2 Polynucleobacter meluiroseus
CCTGTTCGGTGAAGCCGTAGCTGTGCAGGCCCACGCCGAGGAGGTTGGTGCCGAACCAGGACCACGCCGTCACGATGTTACCGAAGACGAGGAGCTGCATGAGCCCTTCGCGGCGGACGAGTCCACCCCAGCGGGCGTGCAGGCAGATGGCGCACCAGAGCACGATGAGGATGGCGCCGTTTTCCTTGGGATCCCAGCCCCAGAAGCGACCCCAGCTCTGGTCGGCCCAGATGCCGCCCAGCATCGTTCCGATGAAGCTCGCGAGGACCGCGAAGGCGAGGATGCCGTAAGCCGCGCGGGCCACGCTGTCGCCCCAGTTGTAGTCGGCCTTGAAGGCGCGGAGCGCGAGGTGGAGGGCGCCGAGCAGGCCCGCGACGAAGGTCGCCGAGTAGCCGAGCGTCACGATGGTCACGTGCGTCGCCAGCCAGAAGTTCGAATCGAGCACCGCGCGGACGCTCTCGAGGTTGTCTTCGCCGGAGAGGCCGAGGTTATGGGCGACGATCAGCGAGACGAAGCCCGTGATGCCGGTGGCGGCGGCGCCGATGCCGTTCTTCCAGACGCGTTCGAGCATGATGCCGAGGGCGACGGCGCCCCAGGCGACGAAGATGCCGGAGGAGTAGAGGTTGGTCACCGGCGGACGGCCGTGCAGCCACATGCGGTAGCCGAGCGAGAGCGTGTGCAGCACGAAACAGGCGACCAGCAGGCGGTAGGCCCAGGCGCGCAGGTTTTCGGAGGACGTCAGCCAGGAGGCGAAGACCATGAGCACCGTGACGGCGTAGGCGATGAGCAGCCAATAGAAGGGCTGCATGCGGCCGAAGGCGGCTTCGGATTCGGCCTTGGCCGTCCACGGCCCCTTGAGGGAGGCGGCGATGGCGGAGGCGAGGCGGGCGCATTCGTCGTCCTTGCCTTCGCGCCAAGCCATGGAGAAGTCGGCGTAGCGGGTGATCAGGCCGTCTTCGGCGAGACCGGCGCGATGGGTCTTCTGGTCCTTGATGATGCCGAGAAGGGAGCCGCCGAGGTTATCCCAGCGTTCGACGGAATCCGGATCCTTGGGCGGCATCAGGCCGATGGCGCCTTCGCGTTCGAATTCCTGGTAGCGTTCGACGAACGTGCGGACGGTCTTCTGGAGCTCGGGGTCGAAGGCCTGGCCGGAACCGCCGTTGGCACGGCTGGCGTTCATCTCCGAGAGGGCGCGGTTGAGGGCGCTGATCCAGGCGCCGTATTCGCGGCGCGGGGTGACGTCGGCCGGGAGGTCGCCGGGGATGAACGTCATGCTGAGAGCCGCGTACTGACGGGCGGCGCCTTCGAGGTTGAGCAGGGCGCGGTCTTCGGCGTCACGGTCGGCCTGGGCGCGCTTGCGGGCCTTCTCGGCGGCCTGGCTGAGTTCGGCGCTGTTCTTCAGGATGCCGTCCCAGCTGACGTAGAGGCTCTTCTCGGGGTCGCCGCCGACGCGCTTGAGCACGTTGGGGTGTTCGACGCGGAAGGTGGGCAGGTGACGGGCGATCGGGGCGCGGAAGGAGACTTCGATGAGCCAGTCGATCGCGGAGACCGAGCCACCGGTGAGGCGGACCGGACGCTTCTCAAGCATCGCCTGAAGGTTCGCATCGAGCGCGGGGAGTTCCTTCGTGATGGTGGCCCGATCTTCCGCCGACCAAGTGGACGGGCGCTGACCGAAGGCCACGCGTTCGAGCTTGGAGAGCGCGACGGAGGTGCGGGCGCGCATCTGGAGGAGCGAGCCCGTCGCGAGGGTCTCGATCGGGACGATACGACCGCCGCTCTGCACGGGAATCTCGCCGAGTTCGCGGGTGTTCCAGCCGGCGTCGGCGGCCTGCGAAGTGGCCGAGAGGAAGCCGAGCGCGAGCATCGCCGCGGCCTTGGCGGCGCGACCGCGGAGGAAGCGGAGGAGGGAGAAGCCGAAGTGCCAGACAAGGCCGAGGGACATCACCGCGACCGAGACGTAGGGGATGAGCCAGCCCGGATTGCGTACTACCTGCAGCACGCTGAGGTCCTTGCCGTCCTTGGTGCTGCCGAAGCTCGATTGGAAGAACGTGAGTCCGGCGTGGCGGAGCGGCTGGTTCATCGAGATATTATAGGCGAAGGAGCCCTCGCCTTCCTTGATCGTCACGTCGCTCGCGAAGCGGCGCGGCGTGTTCGTTCCCGGGTATTTCTCGTGGGTGAACTTGTCGAGGCGGAGCGTGAAGGGGACGTAGTAACGGACGCGGCGCAGCGAGAGCTGGTAGGTCTTATCGGCGTCCTTGAATTCCTGGGCGTCGAAATTCTCCGTCAGATTGAGGTTCACGACCCAGACTCCGGCGGACTGGGCGCCCTTGAGCAGCTCGACGATCGCCGTCGGCGCGTTGGGCTTGTTGTCATCGTAGCTTTCCGGCTCCGGCTTATAGGCCAGCTCCGTCCGGGCGCCGATGCCTTGGGTCGCCTTGATCGGCAGGCCGTCGGCCATCTGCGACTTGGCGCGCAGCATCGCGTTCGGGTGATAGGCGAGCACCTTGAGCGTGAACGGCGAGCCCGGGAGGGCGACCGTGTCGGGAGCCTGCTTGGCGGCGATGGCGCGGAAGATCGTATCGGGCACGACGACGACCTGGTCGCCCTGGGCGCCTTTTTCGACGAGCGCGAATTCGAATTCGCGGAACGCTTCGGAGAAATTGCGGCTCTCGCCTTCCGGGACGATCATCGCGGACTCTTCCTGGTAGACCGCGGTGACGAAACCGCCGATGAGCAGGAGGAGCAGGCCGGCGTGGATCATGCTGATGCCGACCTTGGCGGCCGTGGCCTTGAAGTGGCGGAAGTGCGCGAAGGCCAGGTTGGCGACGAGCAGCGCGCCGATGAGGAAGCCGCCCGGGAGCGGGATCTGCAGCGGGGCGGTGTCATCCATCGGGTAGAAACAGAACCAGGAGGAGAAGTAGACCTTCTGGACATGCCAGACGCCCCAATGGACCTGTTCGAGGGTGCCGAGCAGCACCAGGATCATCGAGAGCACCAGCAGGAAGACCGTCAGCTTCAGCGAAGCCAGCGTGTCGATGAGTCTGCGACCGCTATCGGCCTTCTTCTGAAATTCTTCGTTGTTCACGGAAGCTGGGATTCGGCGAGGAAGGCGACGAGGGCGGCGCCGTTGGCGGCGACCGCGGCGGCGTCACCGCTCATCTTGAAGAACCAGGTGGCGCCCTTGTGCGGGGTCATCACCGCGTCGAGTCCCTTCTTGCCGTCGGTCGAGGCCATCACGAAGCGCTGGCTGTCGATGCCGCCGACCTTGGCGGGCTGGGCGGAAGCGGCGATTTCGTCTCCGCTCGCGGAGGATAGGCCGATCTGGCCGCGCCAGCGGTTCACGTTGGCGGTGAGGCCGCCGACGTTGCCGGGGAAGACCGTCACGGCGATCTCGGCCTTGGAGCCGTCGGGACCGGCCACGATCCAGGTTGCCTTGCGCATGCCGTTCTCGGGGCCGACGGACCAGCCGGCGGGGAGTTTGCCCCACTTAGGGGCATCGAAGGAGGCCGCTTCGGCCTTCATCGAGGCAGGCGCGACCATCGGGGCGGCGACGGCCGGAGAAGGGGCGGGCTGCGCGGCGACGGGCGCGGCGGGGGCGGCGGCGGGAGCCGGAGCGGCGTCGGACTTCACTTCGTAGCGGGCGACCTGCGGAGCAGGCTTGCAGCCGAAGGCGAGCAACGAGGCGGAGAGGAGGAGAGGGAGGCGCATGATGATAAGGAGATTATTTGTTGGCGGGCTTCTTGCCCTTTTTCTTGGCGGCCGCGGCGGCGTCGCCGGCGGTCGAGCCGGTCTTGCGCCGTTCTTCGTATTTCTCGTCGCGTGGCTTGATGACGCCGCGCTTCACGAGTTCGTCCGCGTGGAGATCGGCCAGCGGTCCGCAGCGGGCCAGCCAGGCGTCGCATTCGGCGCGGAGTTCGGCGAGCTTGGCCGCATGGGCGGGGTCGCCGGCGAGGTTGTTCACTTCCCACGGGTCGTTCTGGGTGTCGAAGAGTTCTTCGGCCGCGCGGTTGGGGTTGAAATAGAGCGCCTGCAGGGGCGTCAGTTTGCCCTCGGCCTGGACGCGACGGAGTTCATGCATCGTCTGGCCGACTTCCTGGTAGGCCACCTTGCCGGCCTCATCGACGCCCGGCGCCTGATTGCGCACGTAGCGGAAGCGGGCGTCGCGCACTGCGCGGACCTTGTCGAAGCTTTCGTCCATATAGTCACGGAACGAGTAGACGTATTTCGGCGGATGGGCGGCCGTCGGCAGGAAGCAATGGCCGTCGTATTCGGCCGGGACGGGGACGCCGGCAAGCGTCAGCGCCGTCGGGGCGAAGTCGATCCAGCTGGCGAAGTCTTCGCGGACCGTGCCGGGAGCGATCTGGCCGGGCCAGCGCACGATGAGCGGCACGCGCGTGCCGGTATCCTTGGGCGAGCGTTTGAAGCGCGGCATGCCGCGCCCGTGGTCGCCCGTCAGGATGACGATCGTGTTCTTCTCGAGGTCGTGCGCCTTCAGCCAGTCGAGCACGCGGCCGAGGGAGTAGTCCACCGCCGTGACGAGCTCGTGGTAATGGGCCACCTCGCGCCGGACGGCCGGGGTGTCCGGATAGAAGGGCGGGAGTTCGACTTTGGCCGGGTCGCGTCGGTCGGACGGCTTGAGCGCGGCGGTGTTGCGGGCGTGATCGCCGTCGTTGGCCCGGACTTGGCTTTCGTGACTCACGTTGTCGTTGAAATAAGCGAAGAAGGGTTC
>CALPIW020000153.1 GCA_943323725.2 Polynucleobacter meluiroseus
ATCATCCTCGATAAGGACAAGCCGGACGACGGCCTCATCGAGTGGGAACGCGGCGCGAACTTCGGCTTCCTCCCGCAGGAAAGCGCCCCGGTCGGCGACGAGACGATTCTCCAGATCGCCACTAGCGGCGGCAAGCTCGAGCCCGAGAACGACGACGACTGGGACATCGACTATACGCTGGAGCCCCGCGCAAAGAAGATCCTTGCCGGCCTCGGCTTCCGCGAATCCGACCACGACAAACTCGCCAAGACGTTCTCCGGCGGCTGGGTCATGCGCGCGCACCTCGCCCGACTGCTCGTCAGCGAGCCCACCCTTCTCCTCCTCGACGAACCGACCAATCACCTCGACCTCGAGGCGCTGCTCTGGTTCCAGGACTACCTGACCCGCTACCCGGGCGGTCTCGTCGTCATCTCGCACGACCGTGCCTTCCTCAACGCGCTCTGCACGGGCATGATCGAGCTCCGCGGCCAGCGCCTCCATTGCTACAACGGCAACTACGACGACTTCATCGAGGAGCGCGTGGCCCGCAAGGACCGCCAGCAGGCGATGTTCAAGAACCAGCAGCGCGAGATCGCGCACCTGCAGACGTTCGTCGACCGCTTCGGCGCCAAGGCTTCGATGGCCTCCCGCGCGAAGTCCAAGGAGAAGCAGATCGCCCGCCTCGAAGAGGTCGCGATCGACGAGCCCGAAGACGACCTGAAGAAGATCCAGTTCCGCTTCCCCCAGCCGCCGCGCTCCGGCCTCAAGGTGATGAAGCTCGAGCACGTCCAGCAGGCCTACGGCGAACACGTCGTCTACCAGGACCTCAACTTCGAGTGCGAACGCGGCCAGCGCACGGTGCTCGTCGGCCCCAACGGCGCCGGCAAGTCCACCCTCCTCAAGATCCTCGCCGGCGTCATCCCGATCAACGGCGGCCTCCGCGAGGAAGGCGGCAACGTCATCACGGGCTACTTCGCCCAGAACCGCGTCGACAACCTCAACCCGAAGCTGACCGTCCTCGAGAACGTGATGGAGCTCCGCACCACGGAGAACGGCCTCACCGAACAGCAGGCCCGCGGCATGCTCGGCACGTTCCTCTTCCGCAAGGACGACGTCCACAAGAAGGTCTCGGTGCTTTCCGGCGGCGAGAAGTCCCGCCTCGCGCTGGTGAAGCTGCTGATCAACCCGCCGAACTTCCTGCTCATGGACGAGCCGACGACGCACCTCGACATCATGTCGATCGACGCGCTCATCGCCGCCCTGAAGACCTACGAAGGAACGCTCTACTTCGTCAGCCACGACGTGCACTTCATCCGCGAGATCGCCAAGACGGTCCTGCACGTGCACTCGGGCCGCCTGACGCAATACGCCGGCGACTACGCCTACTACCTCGAGAAATCCAAGGCCGGCAACGAACGCGCCGCGCTGACCGCCGGCTTCACCGACGCCCGCCCCAAGCAGGTCGAAGCCGCGAAGGCCGAAAAACCCAAGGCGCCGGTCAAGCCCTCCGCCGCGGACATCCGCAAGCTGAAGTCCGAAGTCACGAAGTGCGAACAGCAGGTCGCCGACCTCGAAGCCAAACAGACCAAGCTCACCGCCGAACTCGCCGACCCGGCCACCTATACCGGCGGCGCGAATCTGCCGCAATTGAACGCCCAGCTCCGCGATACGATCAACGCCCTCCAGGCCGCCACCGCCGCCTGGGAACAGGCCGCGCAGAAGTTGAGCGAGGCAGAAGGCGCTTAAGCGCTGGTAGTAGCGGTCAGCGGTTGGCGGTTAGCGGTTAGGGAGAAAGCAACCTCACTGAAGAGTCAGGGGCTACCCCCTGTTTTGATTGGTTTTATCGAAACCTATCCGCCAACCGCTAACCGCCAACCGCAGGGACCCGGTTTGTCGCCATTCCTTTCTGGCTCTCGGGGAACCCTTCCCTTACACCCCTGTCCTCACCTGACACCCCCATGCGTTCCCTCACCCGCCTCCTGTGCGCGCTCGGCCTCCTGGCCGCCGCCGTCCCCGCCTTCGCCCACACGGCCGGCGAAGAGCTGTCCTCCGCGGCTTCCGCTTTCCTCGGCTCGCTCAACGCCGAGCAGAAGGCCAAGGCGACCTTCGGCTTCGACGACGCCGAGCGCACCAACTGGATCTTCGTGCCGGCCGTCCGCAAGGGCCTCCCGCTGAAGGAAATGAATCCCGGCCAGCGCCACTTCGCCCAGGCCATCCTCTCCGTCGCCCTCAGCGGCCGCGGCCACATGAAGGCCGAGCAGATCATGGCCCTCGAACAGCTCCTCCTCGAGATCGAGAAGGGCTCGGGCCCGAAGCGCGACGCCGAGAACTACTTCGTGTCCATCTTCGGTCAGCCGGACCTCAAGGGCACCTGGGGCTTCCGCTGGGAAGGCCACCACCTCTCCCTGAACTTCACCCTGGTCGACGGTGAGCTCGTCAGCTCGACGCCTTCCTTCTTCGCCAGCAACCCGGGTAAGATCAAGGACGACCAGCCCGGCCCCGTGGGCTTCGAACTCCTGAAGTACGAAGACGACCTCGGCCGCCAGCTCGCCAAGTCCCTCACCGCCGAACAGCGCAAGCTGGGCTTCCTCAACCAGGACCCGTTCAAGGACATCGTGACCGGCAACAAGCAGAAGGCCGACGGCCTCATCAAGCACCAGGGCATCGCCGCCACGGCGCTCAACGCCGAACAGAAGCAGATGCTCGGTAAGATCGTCTTCGAATACGTCAGCCGCACCCGCCCGGACTTCGCCGCCCGCGAACTCAAGGCGATCGACGCCGTGAAGGACTCCCTCGTGTTCGCCTGGAACGGCGGCCTCGAAGTCGGCGAGCCCCACTACTACAGCATCCAGGGCCCGACGTTCCTCTTCGAGATGGCCAACTTCCAGGGCGGTGCCAACCACGTGCACGCCTCGTGGCGCGACCTGAAGAAGGACTTCGCCTACGACCCGCTGCGCGCGCACGCCAAGGAACACGCGGCCGGTAAGTAAGGCCGATGAAAAGAAAACCCCGGGTGACCGGGGTTTTTTGTTTCCAGAGACAAGCGGCTAGCGGTTGGCGGTTAGCGGCAAGGAAAACCTCGCCCCAAAGGGAGGCCGGATGATTGGCTGCGGTGCACACTTCCGGGTGCCGGATCTCGGCCATCGGGGACCGGGGACCAGTACCTAAAGGCCTGAACCAGAAACCCGAGGGCTGAGACCTGTGACCCGGAATGTTTCCAACCGCCAACCGCTTACCGCCAACCGCTTACTTAACCATCTTCTTCCACCCCATCATCGTCTCCTTCAGCAGTTCCTTGGAGTCCATCTTGATGCCGTAGCCCTGGAAACCGAAGGGGCCGCGGTAACCGGCGGCACGGGTCTTGGCCACGAACGATCCGACGTCATAAGTGCCGCGGCCGAGCGGCTGGATGAGTCTGTCCCAGCCGAGATTCTGGGTGTCGCCGGTGTCGGCGCCATTGATGGTGATGAAGTTCAGGCGCGGCAGGGCTTCCTTGATGAGCGGCAACGGGTCGCGCTCCGATCCTTCGACCTTGAGCCAGTGACAGAGATTGAAGGTCACGCCCAGGTTCGGGTCGTCGACCTTGCTGGCGACGCGCACGCAGGTCTCGAACTGCGCCGCCCAGAAGCCGGCGTGGGGATAAAGCGAGATCTTCACGCCCTTGGTCCGGGCATAGGCGACCAGTTGACGCAGCTGCGGCACGACGACGGTGTCGCCGTATTCCGGCGGCATCCTGAGACCCAAAGGGAGATCCACCTTGTTGATTCCCAGCCACAAAGTACCACCGGTGCCGGCGAGTCCGTCGACCGCCTGAGTGAGCTCGGCGGGCAACTGATGCTGGCCGGACGGGAAGTCGGCGACGTGATAACCGTTGAAGAAGGTGAGGCCCTTGGCCTTCAGTGCGTCGGCGTGCGCTTTGGCCGTCGCGGGCCGGCCACCGAGTCCCGCATAGCCGAGCTCGGCCAGCACTTGCGCGCATTCCGTCGGCTCGAGCCGCGCGGCGGTGTCCATGGCGAAGAACGCCGGTGGCTCCGCGGCGGTGAGCGCGACGCAGGCAAAAAGATAAGCGAGGAGTGAACGCATGAAGATCAACGGAGGGTCACGCCGTGCGCGGCGAGCTCACGGAGGAAGTCCGGAGGCGACGGTGGGCTGATGACGAAATTCTTGAACCAGCCGGTACGACGGCGGAGTAGGATGAGTTTCTTGGGATTCACGGTGTTCGTCCAATGCTCGTTCCAGAACACCCAGTCGTGCGCGGCCCACTCGATGTCGCTCAGCGCGACCTTGCGCGCGGTGATCCCGTAAAAACGCACCCGCAGGTGCCCGGCATCGACGGTGAACGTCATACCCCAGAAGATGGCGTGGACGAGCACGAGCGGGAAGACCAAGGCCAGGACCAGCGGGAGAAGATAGAGGAAGACCTCCATGGGAATCGGAAATATAGCCCATATCGGCCCGGCTTAAACCCAAAACCAAGCCCACGCTGGACAGCCCCGCCCTGTCGGGATTGCCTGTCGGCATGGCTCGCGCGACCAAGCACCTGAACACGAACGCCCTCTGGGCCGACGTGGGCGTGCGCACGCTCCGCCGCCTCGGCCTCACGCACGTGGTGATCTCGCCCGGCTCGCGCTCGACGCCGCTCGCCCATGCCTTCGCCGAAAGCGCCGGCCTGCACGTGACGGTCGCGCTCGACGAACGTTCGGCCGGCTTCATCGCCCTCGGCCTCGCCAAGGCCATCGGCCAAC
>CALPIW020000154.1 GCA_943323725.2 Polynucleobacter meluiroseus
CGAACATGGCGGGTAAGTCGACGTATATCCGTCAGGTCGCGCTCATCGCCTTGCTGGCGCATCTCGGTTGCTGGGTCCCGGCCACCAAGGCCCGCATCGGTCTCGTCGACCGCATCTTCTGCCGCGTCGGCGCGTCCGATGAACTCTCGCGCGGTAACTCGACGTTCATGGTCGAGATGAACGAGACCGCCAACATCCTCAACAACGCGACCGCCCGTTCGCTCGTCGTCCTCGATGAGATCGGCCGTGGCACGAGCACTTACGACGGCCCAGGCGATGCTGAACATCTCCATGGCGAAGGCTCTGCCGGTCCCCGCACGCTCTTCGCCACCCATTACCACGAACTCACCAAGTTGGCCGCGGACCGTCCCCGTCTGCGTAACTGGTCCGTCGCGGTGAAGGAGTGGCAGGATGAAATCGTCTTCGTCCGTCGGGTCGTGCCCGGTGCCGCGGACCGTTCCTACGGTATCCAGGTCGCCCGCCTCGCGGGTATGCCCCCGGCTGTCGTCCAGCGAGCCCGCGAGATCCTGGGCGGCCTCGAAGCGGGGTCTGGCTTGCCCGCCAAGACCTCGGCAGCCCCGGCGCAGGTCCAAGCCTCGGTTGCGTCTAAGAAGGCTCCTCCGGCCAAGCCGGCAGGCAAGGAAGCGGGTCCGGAATTAGACCTCTTCGCTTAAATTCGCTGGTTCCACTCCTTCGAGGCGAACTTGGCCCAAGTGCCCTCGTGGTCGAACTGATCGTACATCGGTTCCGCGACGTCGACCGGCGCGCTCTGGAGGATGCGACCCAGCTGCGTGATGAAATCCTTTTCGAAACGGAGCCAGTCGCAACCGGTCAGGAAAGGCTTCCAGACATAGCCTTCGATGAGCAAGCCGTGCCGGTTACGCTTCTGCGCGGCGCCCGCGACCTTGCGGCCATCGTCTGACCGGACGAGGTCGTTGGGCTCGGCGCGCTGCGCACAGGCGTCAGGTGCTTGGAATTCCCGCTGGCCTTCCGGAACCGGGGAAAGTTTCACCGGCTGGCCTTGGGCGACCAAGGCCGCGAGGAGCGCTTCGTGGACCGCGGCGTAAGTCGCCATCGCGTCGGCCTTGAAGAGCGGATGGGCGGGCGGGATGACCAGGGCGAAGGTCCAGTCGTCGAGGTGCGAGACGAGGCCGCCGCCGGTGCAGCGTCGGACCAGCGGAAGGTTCGCCGGCACCAACGCGCGGTATTTGGCCCATGCCTGTGAAACGCCGAAGGTGTAGCTGGGTTCCGACCAGGCGAAGGCACGGAAGCGGACGCGATCAGGCGCAGGGTAGTGCTCCAGCAGCATCTGGTCGGCCGCCATGTTCACGACGGCGTCGGCGGCTTGGCGGGGCAGGACATCCATCCTTAGAAGTCTATGCCCTTTTCGAGACGACGCACGACCTTTCGGCCGGTGACCTGTTCGTACCAGTTTTCGCTTCCCCGCGGCACACGCAGCTGCGCCAATTGGTCTTCAAAGGACTGGGCCTGGGTGCGGAGCTTGCCGGCGAGGGGGTGTAACCTGAGGCTGAGGTCACGCGGACGGGCGGCGGCGGCCGGAACTTCCGCCCGGGTGATCGGGCGCACCAGGCTGTCGGCATCCAAACCGAAGTGACGGGCGATGCGCACGCCGATCTCGTGTCGGCTCATGGCCTCGGTGCCGGCCCAGTGATATAGCCCGCTGAGGTTATTCCGTTCGCAAAGTTCGATCGTCACGTCCGCGAGATTCGAGACTTCGACCGGCTGGCGGATCTCGTCGGTGAAGAGGGAGGTGGACCGGCCTTCTTTCCAAGAGACGAAGAGCCGTTCATGCAGACCCCGGTCGCCGCTGACAGAGTTGCCGATGATCGGTGAGGTGCGCAGGACGGCGGCGTGTTCGCGGCCGTAGCGCAGGACTTCGACTTCGGCGGCCGCTTTGGTCTCGCCGTAAAGATTGAGCGGCTTGGGGTGGTCGGTGTGCTGATAGGAGCCGGCGACTCCGTCGAAGACGGTGTCGGTGGAAAGGTGGACGAGCTTCGCGCCCAGGTGGAAGCAGAGTTGCGCGAGCTTCTTCGGGACTTCGGCGTTGAGCACCTGGGCGCGGGCGGGGTCGGCCTGGCAGGCTTCGATCGTCGGGAAGGCGGCGCAATGCACGACGGCGTGCGGGAACTCTTCGAGCACCAGGGCCTCGAGCGCGGCTTCGGAGCACAGATCGAAGGCCCGGGCCTGCGCCACGCCGGGCACCACGGGCGCGCGGGAGCCGCCCAGCGCCAGCACCTCGTGGCCGCGACGCAGGGCGGCGAGGCAGACTTCGCGGCCGAGGAATCCCGAGGCACCGGTGACGATGATCTTCATGCGCGTTCGTCTACCTGCCGCCCCCCTCGCTGGCAAGCGGGGAGGCGGCACGCGGACGCTTGCCTTGAGGGGATTCTCCCTCATGAGTGTCCTACGCATGGCCACCTACGCCGACCTCGCCAATCGCCCTGTGCTGACCCAGCCCGTCTACGAGGCCGGCCGGCCCATCGAAGTCGTCGCCCGTGAATTCGGGCTGGAGCCTTCCGCGGTCATCAAGCTCGCTTCCAACGAGAATCCGCTGGGTCCGTCGCCCCTGGGCCTGGCCGCCGCCAAGAAGGCCCTGGATAACTGCCACCTCTACCCGGACGGCGGCTGCACTTTCCTCCGGGAGAAACTCGCGAAGAAGTGGGCGCTCGAGCCGGGTAATTTCGTCATCGGCAACGGTTCCAATGAGGTGATGATCCTGCTCGCCCAGGCTTTCTTACGTCCCGGCGATGAGGTCGTCTTCGGCTCGCAGGCGTTCATCGTCTACAAACTCGCCACGATGCTCTTCGGCGCCACCCCGGTGGAAGTGCCGATGCCCGGTTACCGTCACGACCTGAAGGCCATGCGCGCCGCGGTCACCCCCAAGACCCGCATCGTCTTCCTGGCCAGCCCCAACAACCCGACCGGCGGCACGGATGATCCGGCGGACATCCTGGCTTTCGCCGCCTCGCTGCCTGAAGACGTCATCTTCTGCCTCGACGAAGCCTACACGGAATACCTCGAAGCTTCGGCGGACCTGCGACCGCTGATGAAGTCCGGCCGTAAGGTGGTCCTGTCCCGCACTTTCTCCAAAGCCTACGGGCTCGCCGGCCTGCGCGTCGGTTATCTGTTGGGTTCGACCGAAGTCTGCGGACTGCTCAACCGCGTCCGCCAGCCCTTCAACGTCAACCTGCCGGCCTTGGCCGCCGCTGAGGCCGCCCTCGACGACGACGCTTTCGTGCGCCGCACCCGCGAGGTCAACGCCGCCGGCATCGCCCAGCTCTCCGCCGGCCTCAAGCAGCTCGGCTTCGCCTTCATCGACGGCAAGGCCAACTTCCTGGCGGCGCAGATTCCCAAGGCCGAAGAGGCCTTCACGACCTTGCAGAAGGCAGGCGTCATCGTCCGTCCGCTCCGCGGTTACGGCATGACGGGCTGGCTCCGCCTCACCGTCGGCACCGAAGCCCAGAACGCCCGGCTGCTCGCCGAACTCGCCAAGCTCTGACCATGGATTTCGACGAAGCCGTCCGCCTCATCCGCCTGAAGGACGCCCGCTATCAGCCGCAGGCCTATGACGTCGTGCGTCTCGGCCTCGACCACGCCCAGAAGATCGTCCACGGCGAACCTAAGAAGGGGAAGAGCATCGTGAACCGGCATGTCTCCGGCCCGCAGCTGCTCGAAGGTTTCCGTCAGCACGTGCTCGAGACCTACGGCCCGATGTCCTATCCCTTGCTCCACAACTGGGGCCTGCGTAAGTCCGTCGACGTCGGCAATGTGGTCTTCAATATCATCGAGACCGGTCTGTTCGGCCGCTCCGAGGAAGATAATCTCGAGGACTTCAAGGACGTCTACGACTTCAAGGACGTCTTCCAGCGTCCGTACGAGCCGAAGGCGAACTGATCAGGCGTTGACGAAGCTGATCGCGCGGACCTCCTGGCAGCCGCGCAGGAGTCGGATCTTCGCCAGCATGGCGCGCTCGTGGAAGCGGATCTCGGACTTGATGACGGAATTCTCGCACTGCACGACGAGTTTGCCGCCCTCGAGCACGCGGAGCGGGGCCGAACGTTTCGCCAGCTTCAGCGGCAGGAGCTCCAGCCAGTGCGCGACGATCGCCGTCTCGGGGACGGGCTTGTCCAGGCGTAGCTTCTTGAAAGCGTCCTGCACCGCATCGTCGATGGTCTTGAGCGGGCGGTCGCTGGAACGTCCGCGGTCTTCCGGCAGGCCGCGCAGATTGGCGAGCAGGTTCTGGACGGTCCGCGAGAACTTGCCTTTGAGTTTTCCTTCCGTGAGCAAGGCACGCACGGCGTAAGGAGCCTCGGAGATACGCTCGTTGCGTAGGCAACGCTCCGGAGCATGCGCTCCGCCCACGACCACGCCGGTCGCACCGGCATCACGGGCGCCTTCGCCGTCCTCGGTCGGGCTGTCGCCGAAATGCACCAAGCCGGAGACCGCGCCGCCCAAGGCTCGCGCGGCCTGACCGAAAGCGCGGGCATCGGGCTTCGCGTAGCCGGTCTCCTCCGAAAGGAAGACGCCGTCGAGATGCTTCATGAGTCCGTGTCCTTCGAGGACCTTGCGCATCCGCGCGTCCGCGTTCGAAAGCACGCCGACCCGGACGCCGAGGAAGCGGATCGCCGAGATGGCTTGCAGGGTGCCCGGGGCGAGTCGCCAGGCTTCGGGTTTCGCGAAGGC
>CALPIW020000155.1 GCA_943323725.2 Polynucleobacter meluiroseus
AAGCTCGGCCGCGATGCCGTGCGCCTCGCCAGCACGGGTTTCGAGCGGGAGTGGAAAGGGAAGGCCGAGCTCCAGTCCGGCGCCTCGCTTTCCGACCCCGCCAACCTCCCGGAGGCCAAGGACGGCCCCAAGCCGCGGATTAGGTTTCACGAGTAGGTTTGAGGTAGGGACGCCATTGCCATGGCGTCCGTTCGCTGGCTTGCCTCCGCCTGTCTAAAGCACAGTAATGGCAATCACCCCATGAGTATCTCGGCCAAAGATATCTCCAAGCTTGAGCAGACTATGCAGGCCGGCGGTCCGGGGCACTATCGACGTGAGAGATATCAGGCTGGGGCCGTACACGTGGGCATCTACAAGATCTTCGCGATCTGGCCGGACAAGTTGAAGGAGGTCGAAGAGATCGACGGTGAATGGCGCGAGAGCGCGATCACGTTCCTCGAGATCAACCCGCGATACTTTCGTTCAGGGTACGATAAGGCCCAGCTGTTGCGGTATCTGAAACGCGCCGAACTGAACCCAAAGCATAAGCAAAGACTTCTGGCTGTCTTGTTGGATGTCGTGGGGAGGCCGTCAGGCGTGGAGTTCCGGCAGTATTGCCAGTTGGCGGCCAGATTGGCATCGAAGGAACTGGCGTCCGCCCTTTTGAAGCTCGTGAACTCTGAGGATGAAGGCGTCCGTCGCCGGGCCTCATGGATGCTAGAGTATGTCGAGGGGGCCTAGTCTTCTGATCAATCGGTGACCAAGCGAAGGGAGGGCGAGGTCATCACGAGGTGCTCCCAGCCTTGTAAGGATCGAGTATGGGGTCAGATCGCTTCTGACCGATATCCTTCAGAAGCGGTCTGACCCCATACTCGCGGGCTTGTCCCGGGAACCTTCCTCCGACATATCTGCTCATACCCCCATGAGTTCGCCCCGACTCGGTTTCCGCCACGCCATGCTGGTCCTGGCCTGCGTCACGCTCTTCGCGGCACCGCCGGCCAAACCCGGCGTCCGCGTGGGTTTCGCCGAACGAGACATCACGCCGGAGCTCGGCATGGAAGTCCCGGGTAATTACGGGAAGGTCTACTCGAAGAAGATCCACGACCCCTGCAAGGTGCGCGCGAGCGTCTTTGACGATGGTCAGAAGCGCGTGGCGCTCGTCGGCATCGACGCGCTGATGATCCGGCGCGAGACGGTGCAGGAGATCCGCGCCTTGGTGAAAGCCGCGACGGGCATCACCGACGTGATGATCGGTGCCTCGCATTCCCATTCCTCCGGCCCGGTCGGGATGATCCTGCCGGGCGAGTTTGACCACGCTTCCGCCGAGATCCAGGAACTGGCTTACCAGAAATCCTCCTGCGCCGATGCGGGTTACCTGAAGAAGGCCATCGCCGCCACGGTCGAGGCCATCGTCGCCGCCGATCAGTCCAAGGCCGCGGTGACGGTCGGTTACGGCGTCGGTCATGAGAGCCAGGTGGCGTTCAATCGCCGCCTCCGCATAAAGAATGGCCTGACCTTCTCTCATCCGGGGAAGAACAATCCCGACGTGGTCGCGTTCGCCAACCCGACCGACGATGAGGTCGGCGTCATCGGCGTCTGGGGCGCCGACGGCAAGCTCACCGGCTGCATCGTGAACTTCTCCTGTCACGCGACCACGAACTCTGACGGTATCGGGGCGAACTGGATCTATTACACCGAGAAGGTCATCCGCGGTTATTATGGCGCCGACACCAAGGTCGTCTTCCTGCAGGGCGCCTGTGGCGACGTGACCCAGGTCAACAACCTCGACCCCAAGGCCAATCCGGCTTCCGACGACTGGTCGCAGTTCGTCGGCGGCCGCGTGGGCGCCGAAGCCCTGAAGGTCCTGCTGAGCATGTCGCAGACCCGGACCGCCGAGGTGCCCCTCGCCGCCGACCATAAGGTCTGGGAGATTCCCCGTCGACTGCCCGCCCCCGAGCGCGTCGCCGAGGCCCGGGAGCGCATCAAGGGCCCGGTCGCCCATAAGGATTGGGTCTGGGCCAAGGAGACGCTCCTGCTCGATGCTCTCATCGCCAAGAAGCGCGAGGTCGAGGTCGAGGTGCAGGCCATCCAGGTCGGTCCGGTGGTCTGCCTGTCCAATCCGGCGGAGTATTTCGTGTCCTACGGACTGCAGCTCAAGAAGCGCAGCGGTTTCCCGATGACCTTCCCGGTCGAACTCGCCAACGGCTGCGTGGGCTATGTGCCGGACGAAGAAGCCTTCGGCCCGAACGGTGGCGGCTACGAGACGCGCCTGACGAGTTACAGTAATCTGGAGGTCACCGCGGGCACACAGTTCATGAACGTCGGACTCGAGCTCGCCGCGAAGATGAAGCCCGCCAAACTGCCGGAGCGCCCGAACGGTCCCACCGGCAAGCCCTGGGCTTATGGAGACCAACCTCCGCAGCTGAAATGATCCGCGTCGTCGCCATCCTGTTCGCCGGTGCGCTCGTCGCGGCGCCGCTGCCGAGTCCGCTCTCACCAGCGGACGCCCAGAAGGCCTTCGAAGTCGTCCCAGGGCTGCGCGTCGAACTTGTCGCCGCCGAGCCGTTGGTGGCCTCGCCGTGCGCCATCGCTTTCGATTCCAAGGGACGACTCTTCGTGGCCGAGAACCGCGGCTACCCGATCGGACCGAAGGAAGGGGAGAAGCCCGCGGGCGTCATCGCCTTGCTTGAGGATACCGATGGCGACGGGCGCATGGACAAGCGTACCGTGTATGCGGATGGGCTGACCTTCCCGAACGGCGTGCTGCCTTGGGGCGGCGGGCTCATCGTCACCTGCGCGCCGGATGTGCTCTTCTTGAAGGACAACGACGGCGACGGCGTCGCCGACGAGCGCAAGGTCCTGCTCACCGGCTTCGCCACGACCGGTAGCACGCAGCTACGGGTCAACGCCCCCACCATCGGTCCCGACGGCCTGATCTACCTCGCCGCCGGGCTCAGCGGAGGCACGGTCACGTGTCCCACTCATCCGGAGCGTCCTCCGCTGAAGATGACGTCGGACATTCGTTTCCATCCCAAGACTCTCGAGGTCGAGCTCGTGGACGGTAAATCCCAGTATGGGATGAGCTTCGATCGAGACGGCAACCGTTTCATCTGCATGAACCGCGTGCCGGTCCAGCATGTCGCGTTCCAGTCGAAATGGCTGAAGCGGAATCCGCGCCTGGCGTTCAGCGAGACCGTGCAGGACTGTAATGAGCGTAACGCCTTCAATGGCATCAACGGCGGCCATGACGGCGTCCGGCTTTTCCCGGTCAGTTCGAACATCACCACCGCCGACGGCCATGCCGGCTCGTTCAGCGCCGCGTGCGGGGTCAAGATCTGGCAGGGCAAGTCGTTGCTCACGCCTGAATGTGCCGCGGCCGTCTTTTCGTGCGATCCGACGGGTAATCTCGTCCACGCCGATCGGCTCACGGCGAAAGGCGCGACCTTCGTCGCCTCGCCGCTCTATCAGGGTCGCGAATTTCTCGCCTCGCGCGACGACTGGTTCCGGCCGGTCTTCCTGACCAAGGGGCCGGAGGGCGCGATGTACGTCGCCGATATGTATCGTAAGGTCATCGAGCATCCCGACTACCTGCCGGAAGTATTGCGCAAGCATACCGATTTCGAGACCGGCAAGACGATGGGGCGCATCTGGCGCGTCCGGGCAGACAAGGCGCCTGATCGTGCGTCAGTCGCCTTGGCCGCGGTCTCTTCGTTGCCTGACTTGGCATTCCCCAAGATCATCCGGGCCGGAGACGATGACTCCGCGACAGGGACCCAGTACCTCGCCCAGGCCGCGTGGTCGTACGCGGAGGACAAGTGGATGCGTAACGGCATCCTCAGCGGCATCGGCGGACGTGAGCCGTCTTTCCTGCAGGCCCTCTTGGCGGACATGCCGGCAGGCGCCAAGGTCGGTGCCGGTATGGCGGAGGTCTTGGCTTACCTCGGGAGCTCGATGACCAAGCCGACTGAACTCGAGGTCGCCGCAGCGGCGCCGGAGGCCCTTCGGCTCGCTCTGCTGTCCGGGTATCTTGCGTCCCGTAAGTCGGCTGGCCTGCCTGCTTCTTTCCAATCGCTTCTCGATGCGTCGCCTGAGGTCGCGAAGGACAAGACCAAGACCATCGAAGCGCGGAGCGTCGCCGTGAAACTTATGGCACGTCTGCCTTGGGAGCGTTCCGGGCAGGCCTTGCTGACGCTGGCCCTAGATGACGCGGCTCCGGAACTCGCCGCCGCGGCGCTCAAGGCCGTGGTCGCCTATCCCAAGGTAGAGGTATCGGGTTCCTTGCTTGCGGGTTGGTCTAGATACACGCCGGCACGGCGCGATGCCGTCTTGGGCGCCTTGCTGGGCGTTCCCTTCCATGTGAAGGGTGTCCTGGTCGCAGTGGAGGCCAAGCGTCTGCCCGCCAGCGCCTTTACGGGCGTCCGCCGACGTCAGGTACTCGCCGCCAAGGACCCGGCCGTGAAAGCCCTCGCCGAGCGTCTGTTGACCGTCTCCGCCCGTCCGGAGGCTTTGGCCGAAGCCAGCCAAGCCTTGGCGCTCAAGCCCGTGCCGGCGGAAGGCCGGGCTGTTTTCAATGCCGTCTGCGCCAGCTGCCATCGCTTGGATAGGGAAGGGCACGCCGTCGGGCCTGACCTCTTCGACATCCGCCGGCAGACCAAGGAGTACATCCTCTTTCATATCGTGAACCCCGACGCGGAGATCGCGCCG
>CALPIW020000156.1 GCA_943323725.2 Polynucleobacter meluiroseus
CCTGCGTGCGGCCGACCGCGACGTCTTCGCCCTCTGTCAGTCGCTGGCCAAGGACAAGTCTCCGGCCGTCCGTCGTGAAGTGGCCATCGCGCTCCGCGACTTCAAGACCCCTGAGGCTGTCGCCACCCTGGTGACGATCGCCCAGCAGTTCGACGGTCAGGATCGTGCCTACCTCGAAGCCATTGGCCTCGCCGCGACTGACCGCGAAGCAGCTGTCCATGCGGCCATCGCCAAGGTCATGGCCAAGCCCGCGCTCGAGTGGAGCCCGGCCTACGCCTGGCTCACCTGGCGTCTGCATCCGGCTTCCGCTGTCCGTGATGTCCGCGCCCGCCTGCTTTCTGGCAAGCTCACCGAGACCGAACTCAAGCGCGATCTTACCACGCTGGCCTTCACGCGCAGCGCTGAGGCCGCCGGCACGATGGTCGAACTGTCGCTGCACAAGCAGTTCGCCCAGGCGGATCTCGCCAAGTGGTGGGTCGGTAATCGTAAGGGCAGCCTCTGGAAGGCGTTCGATGTCGACGCGATCGTGAAGGCCCGTGGCGGCGACGCCTCGGCCGCCAAGCTCGTCGGCTCCGACCTCCCGGCCGAGATGCCGGGCTCCAAGGCGCTCGCCCCGGTCGAAGCCATCGCCGCCCTCAAGGGGGATGCCGCCAACGGCAAGGCCGCCTCGGCCGTCTGCCAGGCCTGTCATAAGTTCGATGGCAAGGGTATCGACTTCGGCCCGGACCTGACGACCTATGCCAAGCAGCAGTCGCTCGAATCGCTGATCCTCAACATCGCCCAGCCGTCCAATAACATCTCGCACGGCTTCGAAGGCACGCGCGTGGTGCTCGACGACGGCATGGTCATCACCGGCATGGTATTGTCCTCCGGTGATCCGCTCATGGTCAAGTCCATGGGCGGCCTGGTTCAGTCCATCCCCCGCGCCCGGATCAAGGAAGAGAAGCTGCTCGACCGTTCGCTCATGTTCAGCCCCGCCCAGATGGGACTGACGGAGCAGGGCGTCGCGGACATCGCCGCTTACCTGCGGAGTCTCTGATATCCTGGCTAGGGCCAGGTGAAATTGGGTCGGGGTCCTGATGGGCTCCGGCCCTTTTTGTTGTAAAATAACTAGCCCAAGCCCCAGTCCTGTCTCTATGTATTCCGTCATGCGCTCGCCCCTCGTCGCTCTTTTCCTTTCGGTTGGTCTCCTCTTCGGCCAGGCCAAGAAGCCGGCGAAGAAGACTACCGTCGCTGCTCCGGTCGTGGAAGCCTCTGGCCAGTGGATCCTTGGTACGGTCGGGGTCGGCAAGCAGAAGGACGGCTCGATCGATTCGACCGGACTGAAGGGGCTCGCCATCCGTCTAGGTGACGACGGCAAGAAGGGCATCGCTTACGATCTCGACCTGTGTCGTCCGATCGGTGCGTGGTCAGGTAAGTTCACCACCGAGATGAACCTGATGTCACGTGGCGACTACCCGACGGCCATCGGAGAGACCATCTTTGTGACCGGAGATTTCGCCGGGTTCATGCCGGGAGCCGACGCGGCCACGCTTACTCCGCGTAAGGGCTTCGGGCCGCTGCCGGCTGACCAAGCACGCTTCCAGGGATTCCATAACGCCGGTCGCTCGGTGGTCGTCCGTTGGGACGTCGGCGGTACGGCCGTCGACGAGGCCGCTGAGGTCGTCACGGCCAACGAAGTTCAGTTCGTCGTCCGCACGCTCGAGGTAGCGCCTTCGGCGAAGGGCGTCACGGTGATGCTCGGTAAATCAGCCGACGCCGCACGCATCGTCACGCTGGGCGCCACTAAGGTCGAAACGATCGAAGGTCATGCCGTGGCCCGCATCTCAGGCGCTAATGACGTCACCCTTGTCCGCATCGCGTATCTCCCCGCGGGCGTGCCGCTGCCACAGTCGTTCGATGCCGACCTCCCGTCCAAGCTGCTCAAGGTCACCAAGACCTTATGGCCCGAGACCGTCGAGACGACCGGCAAGCTCTCCGCCAAAGCCGGCGAGCCTTACGTGGTCGACGACGTCAGCCTGCCGGTGACCAATCCTTGGAAGGCGCCGATGTTCACCTCGGCCTTCGACTTCCTGCCCGATGGTCGCGCCGTGATCGCCACTTTCCACGGCGACGTCTTCGTGGCCTCCGGCAT
This sequence comes from Polynucleobacter meluiroseus, assembly GCA_943323725.2. GTDB lineage: Bacteria > Verrucomicrobiota > Verrucomicrobiia > Opitutales > UBA953 > UBA953. Next base: position 2,135 of record CALPIW020000156.1, read on the forward strand.
TGATGACCAACTCGCCAAGGTCACCTGGCGTCGTTTCGCCGCCGGACTTTACCATCCGCTCGGCCTCAAGGTCGTGAACGGCGAGGTGCTCGTCACCTGCCGTGACGGCCTTTGGAAACTCCGCGACACGGACGGCGACGGCGAGGCGGACCGCTACGACGTCTTCAATTTCGAACTCCAGACGACGAAGAACTTCCACGAATTCGTCTTCGACCTGCAGGCTGACGCCGCGGGTAACCTCTACTTCATCAAGGCCGGACCCGTCCGTAAGGGCGGCCGCGGGTTCGACGAAATCTGCGACCACCACGGTGCGCTCTTCAAAGTCTCGCCCGACGGTAAGAAGTTCGAGGTCTTCGCGACAGGTTTTCGCGCCCCGAATGGCATTGGCATGAGCCCGACGGGCCAGATCACCACCGGCGACAACGAAGGCACCTGGACCCCCATGTGCCGGCTCAACTGGGTGAAGCAAGGCGGGTTCTACGGCGTGGTCGACCTCGCGCATCGCGCGACGGCGCCGAGTGACTACGACCGTCCGCTCTGCTGGTTCCCCAAGGAAATCGACAACTCCAGCGGCGGCCAGGTCTGGGTGACCTCCGACAAGTTCGGCCCGTGGAAGGACCGTCTGCTGCATCTCAGCTACGGCACCTGCTCGCTCTACGGCGTCCTCCCGCAGGAAGTGACCTTCAATGGCCAGCCCCAGATGCAGGGTGGCGTGACCCGCTTCAACGTCGACTTCGGCAGCGGCGCCATGCGCGCCCGCTTCAACCCCAAGGACGGACAGCTCTACGTGACCGGTCTCCGCGGCTGGCAGACCACCGCGACCCAGAACGGCTGCTTCCAGCGCGTCCGCTATACCGGCGCAGCGACCCGCATGCCGATCGCGCTCGCCGCGACCAAACAGGGCGTGCGTGTCGACTTCACCTGCGAGCTCGATGCCCAGGCCGCGGCCGACGTCGCGAACTGGAACCTGGAGATCTGGAACTATGTCTGGTCCTCGGCCTATGGTTCGCCGGAGATCTCCACCGCGGAGACCAAGGTCGCCGCGACCGAGCTCGGCAACGACGGCCGTCTTCAATTCAGCAAGGCCCAGATGGCGGAGCGCAAGCACGACCCCCTTGTCGTGAAGTCCGCGACCCTGTCCGACGATCGCAAATCCGTCTTCCTCGCGATTCCTGACCTCCGTCCGGCCATGCAGATGCAGCTCAAGTATGAGCTCAAGTCCGCGGATGGCGCCGAACTGCGAGGGCAGGTGATCAATACCATCCACTCCTTGGCCGAGTAAGCATGCGTAAGTTATCTCTCCTGATATCGTGCGTCTCGTTCGCTTTGGCGGCTGAGGCACAGTCCGGCGCCCCGTCGGACCGATTAGACCTGTATTCATGGAAGCTCACCCTGCCGGTCGATACGCCAACAGTAGGCACGCCTGACGAGCTCATGAGCAAGGAGCTGAAAGGGTTCGTCGATGACAGGCATTTCTTCGTCGATGGCGAAGGAAGCGTCGTCTTCCGGGCGCATTGTGATGGAGTGACCACCAAGGGCTCACGCTACCCACGCAGTGAATTACGTGAGCTTTCGAATGGTCGCGACGCTTCCTGGGGCACGGAGGAAGAAAAGATCAGGACCATGGAGGCGACCATCCGGGTGACTGGCTTACCCAAGAACAAACCTCATGTCGTCTTTGCGCAGATACACGATGCGCGCGACGACGTCCTGATGTGCCGCATGGAGGAGCAGACCTTGCTCATCGAGAGAGGTGGCCATCCTGACGTCGTACTGGCGCGTAATCATCCGTTAGGGAAACCGTTCGACCTCCGGATCGAGGCGGGGGGTGGTCGGATCAGGGTCTGGTTCGATGGCAAGTCCGCCTTGGACTGGCCCACGGTCGCCCGCGGTTGTTATTTCAAGGCCGGTTGCTACACCCAGTCTAATCTCGCAAAAGGTGATAAAGCCGAAGCGTTCGGAGAGGTCAGGATTTCGCGCCTCGTGCTTCGTTGAATGGTCCGACTTCAGGAGGCGGTCATGACCGGAAGCGCATGATCCGGCGGTATTCCGCGGGGGTCATGTTCTCGGAGCGGCGGAAGGCGGCGAAGAAAGAGTTCAGGTTCGGGTAACCGCAACGGTGGGCGATGGCCTCGATCTTTTCCGACGACCCTGAGAGCAACCGCTTGGCCGAGTCGATACGCACGGTCCGTAGGCGGTCGCCCGGCGTGCAGCCGACATGCTTGACGAAGGCCTGGCGGAGGCCGCGTTCGGACATGTGGGCGATGGCGGCCAGTTCCTTGACGCCGAGCGGGCCGGCGAAGTGGTCGGTGATGTGGTGGAGGGCCCGGACGACGCCTTCGTGGCCGGTGGCCAGGATGTCGCTGCTCATGCGCGTGATCACGCCAGCGGGTTGGATGCGGATCGGTTCGGGCGGGGGCGTCTCGCCGCGCATCAGACGATCGAGGAGTTCGGCGCCGCGGTAGCCTTGTTCCTCCAGGTTGGTGTCGACGCCGGAGACGTATTTCTTGATGGCGCCGACCGAGAGCAG
>CALPIW020000157.1 GCA_943323725.2 Polynucleobacter meluiroseus
ACGCATGTCAGACCAGCAGCTGATTGAGGTTACCCTTGTTCGAGCCGAACTTGTCGCGTTCGACGCCCATCTGCTGGAGCAGGGTGACGTAGAGATCGCAGAGCGGGGTCTGCTGACGGCCGTTCTTCGGGAAGAAGAGGTGGCGGCCGTGCTTGAAGCCGCCGCCGGCGAGGATGACAGGGAGGTTCGTGTTGGCGTGGGCGCTGGCGTTGCCCATGCCGCTGCCGAAGACGACCGTGGTATTGTCGAGCAACGAACTACCGCCGATATCCTTCATGGTCGAAAGCTTTTCGAGGAAGCGATCGAACTCGGCCATCAACGCGGACTCGATGATGTGCAGCTGACGGAGTTTCTCCGGGTCTTTGCCCGAGTGGGAGAGGTCGTGGTAGCCGCGGGTGATGCCCGGGATGTTCGTCACCGGCAGCGCGCCGCCGATGTTCAGCGTGATGATGCGCGTGGCGTCCGCCTGGAGGGCCAGCGCGGCGACGTCGAAATTCGCCCGGACTTGGTCCATGCAGCCGTCGCCGCCTAAGGTCGGCCGCTTGCCAGCGGTGACGGGCAGAGGCTTGTCGAGCCAGGCTTTGTTGGTGGTGTTGGCGCGTTCGAAGTCGCGCATCGCCCCCATGAACTCATCCATCTTCTCGCGATCCCAGCGATCTAGGCGAGGTGCGACCCGCTTGGCGTCTTGGGAGATCAGCGAAAGGACCGATTCATTGTCGTTCAGTTCGGCGAGTCGGCTGGTCGCGGTCGACTTGTGCTGCGGCTTGAAGAGCAGGTCGAATACTGCGCCTGGGTCTTCCATCTTCGGCACCGCGATGCCGGAACGGGTCCAGGAGATGTCATCGCCGCGGCCGACGCCCAGGCAGAGGGAAGGGAGGCGCGTGAGCCCGCCCAGATGCTCCTCGGCGATCTGATCGATCGTCACGCAGCCGTCGGCGTATTGCGACGCCTGCTCTCGTCGGACGCCGCTGAGGAAGGCGTGGACCCCGTAGTGGCCGCCCTGGACGCCCGGGTGTTCCAGCTGGGAGAAGACCGTCATCTTCCGCTGCCAGCGCTCCAGGGGCTTGAGCAGCGGGGTCAGCTCCAGGTTCGTGCCCTGGCCCGTCGGGAAGAACGACTCCGGGCGTACCCCGAAGTCCATCCCGATGCAGACGAGTCGGCGCGGCGCCTTGGAGGCGTCGGCGCCTTGGAGCGCCAGGCCGGAGAACCAGGGGAACGCCAAGGCAGCGCCGCTGACGGCCTGGAGGAAGTGCCTGCGATGCATGAACGGTGTTTTCATTTCGAGATCTTGCGTGGGTTCGGGTCTCAGTCGCGCTGGTCGGACACCACTTTGCGGACATGAATCGAGGCGCGTACGTCGTCTACGAAATGTCCGCTAAAGGTGATGGGATTGGGTAACGTCGACAGCGGTTCCTTATTCTTCGGCATACGCCGGACGGACACTTTAAGAATCACGAAATGGGTGCCAGCGGGCAGCTGTAGTCGTGCGGTTGCGGACTCCCAGGTCGTCGGATTGCGATCCAGTGAGAGGCCCAGCCCGTTGCAGGTATGAGCCAGCGAGTTTTTCAGCAGGTTATTCTCGGTGGATCCGATTTCATCGACGGCGTAAAGGGTGACCACTCCATCATAGCGCTCCGCATCCGGGAAGGTCGCGGCATTGAAGAGCGCAGAGGCCGAAAACACGACCTCGCCGCCGTTGGTCTCACGAGTAAAGGGGCGCACGTCGACGATCTTCATCAGGTCTCCGTAGGTATTCAGTTTGGTGACCGACTTGCCTTCGAAGTCGGCGCGTAGCATGCGGATCATCTTGGTGCCGTGAGCCGGCTTGATGCCCTGTTGCTCGCCGACGAGCTCGGAGAAGTCGCCGCTCCACTGGTTTAGCTGCTGCGGCACGCCCGTCATCGAGGGGGCGGGGCCGGTCTCGAAGCTCTCCCGGAAGAGCGAAGTCACTTTTTCCGTCCAACGTCCGCCGACCCCGAAGACCATCGAAGCCCCGAACAGACCGAAAAGAATCCCGGCAGCAACGGCGGTGAGCGGGCGCCAGGCCAGCCAGCGGGACCTCATCGGCGGGGTGGTCTGCTGGGCGCGGGTCGGCTCGAGTAGCTCCACGATGACGTCATCGCGCAGCCGGCTGATCAGCGCCTGCTCATCCACCATGAGCCGGGCCATGATCGGACGGGCTTCGGGGTTGTCGCGTAGCAACATGTTGAGCTCCGCCCGGGCGGAGGCGTCTTGCGTGTCGCGCGCGGCTTGCAGCAGGCGCAGCAAGCGGTGTTCCAGCGTGCGAGGGGATGCGGTGGGGTCTTCGAAGTTCATACGGAAGGGTCGAGTTGGCGTTGGATGCAGTCGGAAAGCTGTTCGCGCAGGCGGAGGAGGGTCATCTTGATTCCGCTCTCGCTGCGCTGCGTGGCCTCGGCGATCTCGCGCACGGTGCGGCCGCTGAGGTAATGGGCCTGGAGGATGTCGCGCTGCTCGGTCTTGAGTTTCTCGAGGCAGTTCCCGAGGGCCTGACGTCTTTCCTCGAACTGCGCGGACATCTTCTCCGTGTCCGGCGTCATGGCCTCCAAGACGTCAGCGTCAAAGACGAGCCGGTCGCGCATGCGGTCGCGGATGTGCGAGAGGATCGTGAACCGGGCGACCGCGAAGGCCCAGGGGAGGAACTCGGTCTCGGGGTTCCATTCGGCCGCCTTATCCCAGAGTTTCACGCAGGTCGTCTGCAGGGCTTCCTGGGCGTCCTGGCGGTTGGCCAGCTGGGCATGACAGAACGCCGCCAAAGCCGGCTGGTGCCGGGTCAGCGCGGCGATGAAGCGTGCTTGGTCGAAGTCGGGGCGAGACATCTCGATAAGGTAAGTCCGCCAGAAGCCCCAAAGGTCACATTATTTCTTAGCCCCCCCCTGGGGGGGTTGAAAGGAGAGCACATGGTGCTGTCCCTACCTCCATTAGGCGAGGATCTCCTTGATCACGTGTCCGTGGACGTCCGTGAGGCGGCGGTTGGCGCCGTTGTGACGGAAGGTGAGTTTCTCGTGATCGAGGCCGAGAAGGTGGAGTACGGTAGCATGGATATCGTAGCCTTGGGTGAAGTGCGACCGATCAGCGGGCTTGAAGCCCCATTCGTCGCTCTGGCCGTAGGAGACCCCGCCCTTGATGCCTCCGCCGGCCAGCCAGTTGGTAAAGACGAAGGGGTTATGGTCGCGGCCTTTGCCGCCCTGGGCGCAGGGCATGCGGCCGAACTCGGTGGTCCAGAGGATCAGCGTGTCTTCGAACATGCCGCGGTCCTTGAGGTCTTGGATGAGCGCCGCGGTACCCTTGGCCATGCCGAGCGAAAGCGGAGCATGGTCGCGGGCGATGTCCTCGTGGGAGTCCCAGTTGCGACGCGGGAAGCCGTTGTCGTTGCCGGACCAGATCTGCACGAAGCGTACGCCGCGTTCAAGGAGGCGGCGGGCGGTCAGGCACTTTCGGCCGAAGGCGTCCTGCTCTTCCGCGACGTTGATCTCCTTCGGCCAGACCTTGGTCGTGTTATCGATACCATAGCGGGCCTGGGTCTTCTCGGATTCCTGGGAGAGGTCGAGGGCGTCCGGTGCGGCGAGCTGCATCTTAGCGGCAAGCTCGTAGCTACGGATGCGGGCTTCGAGACGCGGGTCGCCCGGATGCGAGTCGGCATGGGCCCGATTAAGCTTCTCGAGGAGTTGTAGGCCTGCGGTCTCGCCTTTGGGCGTGATGTAGTCGGCCGGAGGCGGTGAAAGGTCGGCGATGGGCTTGGGGGCGTTGACGCGCACCTGTGTGGCCTGGTTCTGGCCGGGGAGGAAGGCGGAGTCCCAGTTCTTCTGGCCGTTGGACGGCAGCCCGCGGATATCGGGTAGGACGACGAACGTCGGGAGGTTGTCGTTAAGTGATCCGAGGCCATAGCTGACCCAGGCGCCGACGCTCGGGTAGCCGGGAATCAGGAAACCGGTGGACTGCAGGAGGGTGGCCTGGCTGTGCACGCCGGAGCGGCCGACGACATTATGCACGAACGCGATGTCATCCACGACGTCGCCGATGGGTGCGACGATGTCGCTGAGCATCTTGCCGGACTTACCATAGGGCTTGAATTTCCAGGGCGACGCGAAGGTCGAGCCTGGGCTGCTCTGGAAAAGCTCGACCGCTTCACCTGGATCCCATTTCTCGCCATGCTTCTTCTCAAGCAATGGCTTGTAGTCCCACATGTCGACGTGGCTGGCGGCGCCGGCCATGAAGAGTTGGACGACGCGCTTAGCCTTGGCCGGGGCGTGGAGGACGCCGCTGGTGGGCGTAGCGGCGAGGAGGGATTCCTGCCCGAGCAGGCTGGCGAGGGCGATGCCGCCGAGGCCGCCGCCGGAGCAGAATAGGAAGTCGCGACGGTTCATCGCGGTGACGCCGGACGTACGATGGTAGGGGGAGTCGTTCATGGTCAGTCGACGAAGTTGAATTCGTTCAGGTTGAAGATCAGTCGGCAGAGATTGGTCAGGCCGTGTTCACGCACATAGCCCGACATCGCTTCGGCTTCGCTCGTGGAAGGAGGACGGCCTAGTGCCAGGCGGAAGGCCAGGTCGATCTGGGCGGGCGGGGTAGACGCATCCTTGGCGACGCGGGCCGCAAAGTGCTTGGCC
>CALPIW020000158.1 GCA_943323725.2 Polynucleobacter meluiroseus
CGGCTTCGCCGCCGAGACCGCCGCCGCGATCACGATCACCGGCGCCTCCGAACTAGGCATCCCGCTTTCCACCACGCACGTCATCTCGACGTCCATCCTCGGTGTCGGCGCGTCGAAGCGTTTCGACGCAGTGAGATGGGGCCTGGTCGGACGTATCGTCTGGGCTTGGGTCCTGACCATACCGATCACGTTGACGCTAGGCTATCTCTTCTTCCGAGGCTGCGTGCTGGTCGGCTGGGCGAAGTAAGTCAGGGTCAGGCCAGAGCCTCAGCGGGAACTGAGGTCGACGCCGGCCTGCTTGGCCCACGCCATCCATGCGTCCGCCAGCTCCTTGAGCTTGGCGGGGTGCGTGGCGGCGAGGTCGTGCTGCTCGGACGGATCCTTCGAGAGGTCGAAGAGCTGCCACGTGACGGGCGCGTTCTGTCGTTTACCCCAGACGATCTTCCACTGGCCGAGACGATAGCCGCGCGCGCCTTCATGGGCGGTCGGGATGCCGCGCTCGGGCGTCGGTTCGCCCCGCAGGTCAGGCAATAAGGAACGACCGGAGACCGGGCGGATCGGCTTCCCGGCCCGTTCCCGCGGATACGTGGAGCCGGTGGCCGCGGCGATGGTCGGCAGGAGATCCATGACGTGCGCGGGCGAACGGATCCATTGCGTCGCAGGCTTCAGGCCGGCTGGCCAAGCGACGAGCAGCGGCGCGCTGACGCCGCCTTCGTGGCAGAAGTGCTTGTAGAGGTTGAGCGGCGTGTTGCCGAGGTTCGCCCAGGCGGAGCCATAGGAAGAATGCGTCCCGGCCTGGCCCATGCCGTCGAGCGCGGCGCCGACATGCAGGTCGGTGCGACCGGCGCGGGAACGGCCGTCGAAACCGAACGGGCCCCACTCGTAGCAAGCGCCGTTGTCGGACGTGAAGACGACGAGGGTGTTCGCGAGTTCGCCGTTCCGCTCGAGGTCGGCGAGCAGTCGGCCGACGCCTTGGTCGACGTGCTCGACCATCGCGGCGAAAGTGGCCATGCGGCGCGCGAGATCTTCGCGGCGGTCCGCGGGGAGGCTGTCCCACGCGGGGTTAGGCTTACCCGAGAAGCCGTTGGCGATGGCGTCCTCCTTCTCGACGGGCACGAGCGAAAGCGGCGGCAGCACCGCCTCCGCGGCGACGAGCCCCAGCGACTTCATGCGCGCGAAGCGCTCGGCGCGCAGGACATCCCATCCGCGGCGATAAGTCGCCATGTGCCGGTCAATCGACGCCTTGGGCGCCTGCACGGGGAAGTGCGGCGAGGAGTGCGCGAGGTAGAGGAACCACGGCTTGTCCTTCTGCGTGCGCGCCTGGCGCAGGAACTCGAGGGCGTAGTCGGTGAAGACGTCGGTGACGTAGAACTTGCCGGCCTCATAGGCGAGTTCGGCCGGCGTGCCGGCGGGCAGGCGCACGTACTCGTCCGGATTCCACTGGTCGTTGGAATGGGCCTGCAGGTTCTTGTAGCCGTAATAGGCGTCGAAACCGCGCTGGATCGGCCCGGGCGAACCCATGTGCCACTTGCCCACCATCCAGGTGCTGTAGCCGGATCGCTTCAGGAGCTCAGGGATGGTGATGTTGTCGTCCAGCAGGTGGCCGGTGTAGGCGGGACCACGCTTCGGCGCGGGCTTGGCGGAGACGAAATCACCGATGCCCGCTTCATGCGGATGCAGGCCGGTGATGAGCGAGGCGCGCGTCGGACAGCAACGCGCGGACGTGTAGACTTTTTCGAAACGCGCGCCGGCCCGGGCGAGGCGGTCGAGGTTCGGGGTCGGTATCTCGCCGCCGTAGCAACCGAGGTCCGAGTAGCCGAGGTCGTCGGCCAGGATGACGAGCACGTTGGGACGGCGCGTTTCGGCGGCGAGCGCCGCGGCCAGAGTCAGGCCGAACAGACAGAGTAGCCTTTTCATCACGGTGCCAGCAGCTGCAGGCGTTTGCTCCGGTGATCGGAGTACTCTTTCAGCAAAGACTCGTAACGGGCGTCGCCGGTGGCGAGGGCCGCCGCGCGCAGGACGGGGAGCACGTCGTCGTCGTTGGTCTCGTGAATCTGCTGCATCGTCCAAGGCTTGGGGTTCTTACCGAGGTAAGGCACGAGGAAATCCAACGCGACCACCAGGGAACGGCCGTCCGCGGCACGATGCTTCCAGAGATCGACGCCGGCATGCTCGCCGAGGCCGGCGAGGGCGGAGAGCGCGCGGAGATTGAAACAGGAGTAACTGAACGAGGCCGTGCGGACCAGTTCCAGCGGCTGCTTGCCGTCGGGCTGGATCTGCACGCCGATGCGGCGCGTAAGCGCTTCGGCGCAGATTTCCTTGGCCTGGTCCTTCCGGCCGAGCACCAGCGCCCACTTGGCCGCCTGCACGTCATACCACGTGCCGTGGTTGTTCTTGGCGGCCCGCTCGTCCAGGCCGTTCTTGCTGGTGGTCAGCCATTCGAAATAGGTCGCCGCCCAGGCGAGCAACGCCTGCTGGTCGGCCGCGGCCCAATGCTTGGAGCCATGGAGCAAAGTCGCGGCATCGGCGGCATCCGCCAGCCCGCGGGCTTCGAGGATGCCCGTGCCGCGACCGTCGTTCACGCCGGGGATCGCCTGGGCGAAACGAAAGTGCGGCGTCATCTTGGTCGCCGGATCGAGGAACCAGGTGCGCAGGATCTTGGCCGCGTGCTCGGCGTATTTCTGCTCACCGGTGAAATGATAGGCGAGGGCCAGGGTCTCGACGGAGGAGCCGACCAGACGCGCGCGCAGGGTGTCGTTCGCGGCTTCGTCACGGGATTCGGGGTTCACCTTACCGTCCTTGCGGAGATACGGCAGCCCGTCCTTCGTGGCCGGGTCAGGCCAGAAATAAGGGGCGATGCTCATGTAGTCATGCTTGTCGCCGCTCGGCGGCACCTTCGTCTTCTGCATGACGGACGGGGGCGTCACGGCCAAGGCCTTGTCGGCGTCGGCGATCAGTTTCTTCAGCGCCTTCCCGGCGGACTCATGACCCGCGGCCGCCAGGGCCTTCGCTTTCTCCAAAGCACCGGGACGGGCGCCATGGAAGATCGGGGCCGGCTCGGCGGCGCCGAGAGCGACCGCGCAAAGCAGGCAGACAATTCTGGAGATCATGGAGTGGTGACCGCGAGGCCGGAGACGGCGCCCTGCAGGGGCTTGAGCTCACCGTAGAGTCCGACGGCCTTGCCGTTGTCGTGGCCGACGCAGAAATCCTCGGCCGGCTGGCGCGGCAGCGTGCCCTTGGCCTTGCCGGCGACGGCGTCCTGGCCCGCGACGACGAGTTTCATCGCGCCATCGGCGGCGAGGCTCGCGGTGACGGCGAAAGTTCCTTTCACCTCGGCCGGCGAGACGATCTCGACGACTTCGTCGGCACCAAGGCGCACGGCGAAAGCGACGCGGCCGCCCTTGAGGTAGAGCGCATGACCGATGAGTCCGCCCTGGGCGAGGATCACGGCGTCACGCTGCGCGGTCTCGACGGTGACGGCGACGGTGAAGGCCTTCTGGCCGACCTGCGGCGCGGAGGCCGAAGCAATCGTGTCGCCGGGTTTCGCCTGCGCAAGCGCGACGGGCTTGGCGGCCGGCGTCTTCGCGGCGGCCTTCGTCGCACCCTTCTTCGCCGCCGGCTTCTTGGCGTCTTCCTTCTTCACGTCATTCGGCACGTAATCGGCCGTCGGATAAAGCGTCTTCGCGCCCTTCACTTCGCCGGCGGGACGGCGCGCGGTCGGCGTCTTGCCGCCGATCTCGGCCGCCATCTTGTCGGCGAGCGCCTTCAGTTTCGCGACGACTTCCGGATGCTGCGCGGCGACGTCGGTCTGCTCGCCGATCTCGGCGTCGAGGTCATAAAGGCGCAGGCCGGGCGAAGTCTTGGCGGCGTTCTTACCCAAGCCATCCGACTGCGGAGAGAGCGCGAGTTTCCAGCGACCTTGGCGGACGGCCTGGAGGTCGTAGCTGGCGAAATAGTAATGCGCTTCGCGCGCAGACTCCTTTGATTGACCGAACAGGATCGGCGTGATGTCGCGTCCGTCGATGACCGGCGTGGCGGGCACGGTGCCGCCGGCGAGCGAGACGAACGTCGGCAGGAGGTCGATCGTCGCGGCGACGGCGTCGTTGACGGAACCAGCGGGCACGTGGCCCGGCCACCAGGCGAGGGTCGGCACGCGCACGCCGCCTTCCCAGGTCGAACCCTTGCCGCCGCGGAGCGGACCGGCGCTGCCGCCATCGGTACCCCTGATGAGCCACGGGCCGTTGTCGGAAGTGAAGACCACCAGCGTATCCTTATCGAGCCCCTGCGCGCGTAAGGTATCGAGCACTTGGCCGACGCTCCAATCGACTTCCTCGACCCAATCGCCGAAGCGACCGTTCTGGGATTTGCCGGCGAACGCGGCACCCGGCCAGATCGGGGTGTGGACGGCGTTATGGGCGAAGTAGAGATAGAAGGGCTTGTCCTTGCTCCGGCCAATAAAGTCGACGGCCTCCTTGGTGTAGATCTCGACCAGACGGGTCTGGGCGTCGCCGTCCATCAGCTCGACGATTTTTTCGTCCCGGAGGAG
>CALPIW020000159.1 GCA_943323725.2 Polynucleobacter meluiroseus
GCCGAATGGCCGGGCGCGCGCACGAGACGTCCGAGCGCCTGGTTGACCTTGCGCATGCCGGGACGCACGTAGGCCAGCGAGAAGGCGTCCTCCGCGCCGGCTTCGACGAACATCTTGCGGCGGGCCTCCTGCAGGGCGTTCACCTCGGGGAGGGCCGGGCCGATCACGACGGCGGAGCGGATGCGTCCGCCGAGCATGTCGACGCCTTCGCCGAGCGAGCCGCCGAGGATGAGGCAGAGGATGGTGTAGCGATTGAGCGAATCCTCGACGAACCGGGCGGTGCCTTCGGGGCCGAGTCCGCGTGGCTGCAGGGCGACGTCGGCCTTGGGTTCGAGGTTCTTGACTTCTTTCACCGCGGCTTCGGCGTACTTGTACGAAGGGAAGAACGCGGCGACCGCGCCTTCCTGCGAGAGGCGGAGCAGGGCGGCGGCGGTGCGCGCGATATGCGTGTCGCGCGTCTTGAGGCGCGTGTCCACACGTCCGTCGATGGCGACGGTGTAGGCCCCCTGGCGCCACGGCGCGAGGGCGTGCACGGTCACGAGATGATCGGAGTCGAGACCGCAGTCGGCGGCGAGCGAGCCGCGCGGTCCGGGCGTCGCGGTCATCAGTAAGGTATGCCCGAAGGCGCGCAGGCGTTCGCCGGTGGCCTTGGCGGCGGAAAGGCAGTCGAGGCTGAGCAGGCCGGGCTTCGGCGACCAGAGGAGCCAGCCGAGGTCGGCGGCTTCGAGCCGGTCGGACCACGAAGCGGCGTTCCAGACGGCCTGCTTGGCGGCGTCCGGGAGATCGTCGGTGTTGAACGGGTGCTCGGCCGCGAGCACCGACATCCGTTCCGCGATGGCCATCGCTTCGATCCGGTCGTCGGGGGAGATCGCGTCGGCCTTGGGGAGGCGATGCAGGAAGTCGGCCCACATCTGGGCGGTCTGGCACCAGGCTTCGGGCGCACGGAAGCGGGTGAGCGTGAAGGCGAAGTCCGCCGCCGACTGTTCGTCGTCGCGGAGGGAAAGGCATTCCGCCGCACGCTCGGGCAGATTGTGGGCTTCGTCGACGACGAGCACGGTGTCGGCCATGTCCCAACCCGGCACGGTCTCGAGGGCGGCGCGGTTGCGCGGCGAGAAGACGTAATTGTAGTCGCAGATCACCACGTCGGCGTGCCCGAGCATCGCCTTGGTGATGTCCCACGGCGGCACGCCGGCGAGGCGGCCGATCTCGCGGACGCGCCGGAGGTCGGCGGCTTCTTCGAGCAGGTGCTGCGGGTCGATCTTCGCGTTGGCCCAGTTGCGGCGGATCTGTTCGGGGTCGTCGGTGATGCCTTCGACCTCGTGTTCGGCGCGGGGACGCAGGAGCACGGCGCGGAGCTCGTTGCTGCGGGCCAGTCGGCGGAGTTCGGTGAGCACCTGCGTCTGGCCCGTGCCTTTGCCGGTGAGGTAGAGCAGGCGGCCGGCGCGGCCGCCGCGGAGCAGGCCGAGGCCGTGGCGCAGGGCCGCGGAGGTCTTTCCGAAGCCCGTCGGCGCGACGAGCAGACGCGTCGGCGAATCGAGTCCGGCCTGGTCGAGGTCGGCCCCGCACTGCAGCCATTCCGGACGCGGCTCCTTGAACGGGAGACGGTCGGGCAGGTTGAGGAGGCGGGCGTGGCTCGCGCGGCGGTTCTCGGCATGTGCGGCGAGCGTCTCCGCCTGCGCGAGCAGGTCGGCCTCGGCGGAGCGGGGCAGGGCGACGGGCTGGCGCGTGCCGTCGGCGGGATCGATGAAGATCAGCTCGCCTTTCACCTCGCGGGCGCCGGAACCGAGGCGGGCGGCGTGGCAGTAGGCGGCGAGCTGCAGGAAATGGTGGGCGAAGCGGCCGAGGAGGAACTCCGGTTTACGCGGCAGCTTGAGGCTGATCGTCTTGATCTCGCGGATGCTCACCTCGGTCTCCGTCTCCCTCCATTGGTCGGCGCGGCCGGTGATGGCGATCGTCCACCCGAGGGCGCCGACCTCACAGGCGATGGTACGTTCGAACTGCCAGCCCTGGCCTTCGGCTTCGGCGACCTTGCGCATCGTCTCGTGCCACTGGCGGCCCGCTTCGGCGCGCCACGGGGCGCCGCCGGCGCCCGCGCCCGGCCCGGGGCGGAACGTCGCGAACTCCTGCGCGCTCAGTTCGACGCGCTTGGCCTTGAGGTCGATGCGCATCAGGGCAGGACGAAGTGCGCCTCGCCGGCGGCCCAGCGTTCGAGGTCGGTGCTCAGCTTCGCGACGGTCTCTTCGTCGGTCGTCTGCCCGTCGAGCGGCTGGCCGAGGATCGCGGCCGCGTGGGCCTGGCGGGCGCCGAGGCGCGTGAACCACTGCTCATGCACGCCCCAGCCGCCGTCCTTGAGGATGAGCCAGAGGCTCTTGAAATAAGCGCAGTCGGCGCGCGGGCGCGCGGCCATGGCGTCGAAGGTCTCGAGCGCGATGCGGTAGCAGACCTCGGCCGATTCGGGCGGCGGCGGATTCTTGCGGAGCATGCCCGCGAGGCGGCAGGCGCGTTCGAGCGTGCGGTGGTCGCGGGCGAGGCCGGCGCGTCGCGTAAGCAGGCGGTAGTCGCGGGCGAACCGCGTGCCGCCGTCCTTGGCGCGTTCGAGGCTGACTTCGCCTTCGTCGAAGAGGTCGGGCAGCGTCGTGCCCTTGCCGCGGTGGGTGCGGATCAGGCAGCGGACGAGGCCCTCGGCGGGCTCGAGCAGCGTGAGCAGGGAATGCGACTCCCCGGAGGGGTCGCGACCCAGCACCAGGCAGCGGAGGCTCGAGGCGGACATCCGACCTATTCCTTGCTTTCCGGCTTAGGCACGACGGAGCCGAAGCTCATCAGCAGGCCGAGGGCTTCGCCGACGGTCAGCTTCGTCTCGCGGACTTCGTCCGGGGAGACCTGCAGGATGACGCCGGTGGTGGGCGCGGGCGCGGCGGGGATGAAGACGTTCACGACCGGCTTGCCGATGGCTTCGCTGAAGACGGTGGGCTGCTCGTGGGTGACGAAGGCGATGGACCACATGCCCGGGCGCGGGAACTCGACCATCACCACGCGGCGGAAGGTGTCCTTGTTGCGGCCGCTGAGGGCGTCGACCATCTGGCGGATCGTGCCGTAGAGGGAGCCGAGGCCGGGGATGCGTTCGAGGACGGTGGCGAACCAGCGGTGGAGGATCTTGCCGAACAGGCGCTTCGAGAGGTAGCCGACGACGACGAGGATGAAGATCATCACCACGGCCGAAGAGACCACCACCAGTTGGCGGTAGAGTCCGAGCGCGAAGTCCGGGACGGGCTGCTTGGCGTTCGTCCAGAGCCACGCGAGGCCGACCTCCAGGGCGGGCTGGATGAACTTGCCCATGAGGTCGAGCAGGACGGACACCACGTAGAGCGTCAGGCCGATCGGGAGGAGCAGGAAGAGGCCGGTCAGGAAGTTATGGCCCAGGCGGGAGGCGAAGGTGCTTTTTTCCGGCGAGTCGCTCATTACCCTAGAAAACGCCCTCCCGCACCGGAGGCAAGGTCGGTCGGTGATTTCGGAGGTTGGAACTTTGCCCGCCGGCCATAGATTATGCTTATGAACACGCTCCTCCGGGTTGCCCTCGCCATCGTCGCCCTGTCCGTCAACCTCGGCGCCGTGGAAGAAGCCTACCCGCGCACCTCCCCGGGCGACCTCGAGCTCAAGACCTTGCCGGCGGCCCGCTGGATGCGCGCGGAGTCGTCGAAGGATTACTTCGCGTCGGACAACGGTCTGTTCATGCGTCTCTTCCGTTACATCGATTCGAACAAGATCCCGATGACCGCGCCGGTCGAGGCGGGCATCAAGCCCGGCACGATGGTCTTCTACATGGACGACGCCTCGGCGAAGCGCGCCGACCTCGCGGAGACGCCGCTGGTGAAGCTTTCGTCGGTGCCTGAGCGTCGCGTGGCCGCCATCGGCATCCGCGGTTCTTACAGCCAGGAGAACTACGAGGAGGCCCTGACCGAACTGAAGGCCTGGCTCGCGAAGCGTACGGACGTGAAAGCCGCCGGCGAACCTTACGCGGTCTACTGGAACAGCCCGTTCGTGCCCTTCTTCCTCAAGCAGTCGGAAGTGCACATCCCCGTCGCCCCGACGAAGTAATCAGGCCCAGGCGCGCTGGCGCCAGGCGAGGCCTTCGGCGACTTCACGGGCGAGTTCCGGTCCGCGGAAGACGAGGCCGGAGTAGACCTGTACGAGGCACGCGCCTTCGTCCATGAAGCGTCCGGCGTCCTTGGCGGAGAGGATGCCGCCGCAGCCGACGATCGGGATGCGGCCGTCGGCTTCCTTCGCGAGGAAGCGCACGACCTGCAGGGAACGCTCGAGGAGCGGGGCGCCGCTGAGGCCGCCGCGGCCGGGCGAGCACGCTTCGGTGCCCGCGGGGCGGGTGATGGTGGTGTTCGTGGCGATGATGCCGGCGAAGCCGCATTCGCCGACGACGCTGACGATGTCGGCCAGCTGGTTCGGATTGAGGTCCGGGGCGATCTTGAGGAGCAGGGGCACCGGGCCGCCGGCGACGGAACGGTTCTCCTGCGCGAGCGTGGAGAGCA
>CALPIW020000160.1 GCA_943323725.2 Polynucleobacter meluiroseus
CATCAGTACCCCGCTAGGCATCCTGCGGGGTACTTTCATGTCCGCTCCTTACGACAAGAACAACCCGTTCCCGGCCTGCCTCGTCGACCGCCGTCGCCTGAGCTCCCCGGCCAGCCAGAAGGATACCCAGCACTTCTCGGTCTCCCTCGTCGGCAGCGGCCTGACCTACAAGTGCGGCGACAGTCTCGGCGTCTTCCCGACCAATAACCCTAAGGCCGTGGCCGCCTTGCTCCAAGCCGCCGGTTTCACGGGCGAAGAGCAGGTGACCATCCCGAAGGACGCCGCGCCGATCTCGCTCCGCCAGGCGCTCTCGACCCGCCTCGCCCTCAACGGCCCGACCTACAAGTTCGCCCAGCTCCTCCACGACCGCGCGACGGACGCCGCCGATCAGGCCCGTCTCGCCGCCGCCATCGGCGAAGCCGACCCGGAGAAGAAGAAGGCCTGGATGGAACAGCGCGAATTCCTCGACCTCTTCCTCGAGCACCCGTCCGCCCGTCCCTCCGCCCAGGAGGTCATCGAGCTCATGCGCAAGCTGATGCCGCGCCTGTACTCGATCTCGTCCGCACCGTCGAAGTACCCGCAGGAGATCCACCTCACCGTGGCCGTCGTGCGTTACGAGACCAATGGCCGCCCGCGCGAAGGCGTCTGCTCCAGCTACCTCGCCGACCGCGCCCGCATGCACGAAGCCGACCTCCCGGTCTTCGTGGCGGATTCGCACTTCGGTCTGCCGGCCGACGACAATCTCCCGGTCATCATGGTCGGTCCCGGCACCGGCGTCGCGCCGTTCCGCAGCTTCGTCATGGACCGCGCCACCCGCGGCGCCAAGGGCCCGAACTGGCTCTTCTTCGGCGACCAGCGCAAGGACCACGATTTCCTCTACGCCGACGAGTGGGCCGAGTACCAGCAGTCCGGCGTGCTCACGCGCCTCGACACGGCTTTCTCCCGCGACCAGGCCGCCAAGGTCTACGTCCAGGACCGCATGCGCGAGAACGCCGCCGAGCTCTGGAAGTGGATCCAGCAGGGCGCATATTTCTATGTCTGCGGCGACGCCAAGCGCATGGCCAAGGATGTCGACGCGGCGCTGCACGCCATCGTGGCCGAGCAGGGCGGACTGACGCCCGAGGCCGCCGTGGATTGGGTGAAGCAGTTCAAGAAGGACGGCCGCTACCAGCGCGACGTCTACTGAGCGCACCGGGCGGGGCAGGGGACTTCCGGCGGGGCATTAGCCACTTGCCAGAGGCCTCGTTTCCTTGCACATAAAACCCCGATGCATCTCACGCACAATCCTCGCGTCGCCCTCGTCACCGGAGCCGGTCGCGGCATCGGCAAGGCCATCGCGGAACGTCTCGCCGCCCACGGTCACACCGTGCTCTGCGTCTCGAAGTCCGACACCTGCGTGCAGGTCGCCAACGACATCCTCGCCAAGGGCCAGAAGGCCAAGGCCTTCCAGGTCGACGTCTCCGACGCCGCCGCGGTCGCCAAGGCCTGCGAGCAGATCAACGCCGAGTTCGGCGCCGTCGAGATCCTCGTCAACAACGCCGGCATCACCCGCGACAAGCTCGTCATGGCGATGTCCGACCAGGACTGGAACGACGTCATCTCCACCAATCTCTCTTCCGCCTTCTACTGGACCAAGGGCCTCGTGCGTCCGATGACCAAGAAGCGCTGGGGCCGTATCATCAGCATCTCCTCCGTCACCGGTGTGCAGGGTAATGCCGGCCAGGCCAACTACGCCGCCGCCAAGGCCGGCCTCCATGGCCTCACGATGACCCTCGCCCGCGAACTCGCCGGCCGCTCGATCACCGCCAACGCCGTCGCTCCTGGCTTCATCACCACCGACATGACCGGCGAGCTCTCCGACGAGGTGAAGCAGAAGATCCTCGGCGTCATCCCTCTGGGACGATTTGGCTCAGTCAACGATATCGCCGCCATGGTCGATTACCTCGCCTCGGAAGAGGGGGGCTACGTCACCGGGCAGGTCTTTTCGATTGACGGAGGCATGGCCATCTGACACCCCAAAACCCACTAAAACACCCTTTTATTATGCCCGAAAACATCGAACAGCGCGTCAAGGACATCATCGTCAAGCAACTCTCCGTCACCCCCGAGCAGCTCACCCCCGGTGCCAGCTTCCAGGGCGACCTGAAGGCTGACTCCCTTGACCTCGTCGAGATCATCATGGCTTTCGAAGACGAGTTCGGCATCACGATCCCGGAAGACAAGGCCGCCGGTATCAAGACCCTTGGTGATGCCATCGAGCACATCAAGGCCAGCGCCACCAAGTAACCTGACCGGGCTTTTCGCGTAGGCCCGTCCCCTTGAGCTCAGACCGCAAATCTCGCCGGGTAGTCGTCACGGGCATCGGCTCGCTGACGGCCCTCGGTCACGACAACGCGACCTTCTGGGACGCCCTGATCAAGGGTCGTTCCGGGATTTCGCGTGTCACCCGTTTCGACCCCACGGACTTCCCGTCCAAGGTCGGCGCCGAGGTCCGCGATTTCGATCCGGCGAAGTTCATGGACGCGAAGGAAGCCAAGCGTAACGACCGCTACACGCAGTATGCCGTCGCCGCTTCCCGTCTCGCCATCCAGGACGCCAACGTCGACGTCACGAAGATCGATTCCGAACGCTTCGGGGTGATCATCGGTTCGGGCATCGGCGGCATGGAGACCATCGAGAACCAGGCCCGCGTCCTCATCGAGCGCGGCCCGTCCCGCGTCTCTCCCTTCACGATTCCTTCGCTCATCGCCAATATCGCCTCCGGCGTGGTGGCCATCGAGTTCCAGGCGAAGTCCGTCAACTTCGGCGTCGTCTCGGCCTGCGCTTCCGGCTCCCACGCCCTCGGCGAAGCGCTGCGTCACATCCGCGACGGCCACGCCGACATCATGCTTTCCGGTGGCTCCGAAGCCGCCATCACGCGTCTCGGTTACGCCGGCTTCTGCAACATGAAGGCGATGTCGACCGACTTCAACGACACGCCCGAGAAGGCCTCCCGTCCGTTCGATAAGCTCCGCGATGGTTTCATCATGGGCGAAGGCGCCGGTGTCCTCGTCATCGAATCCCTCGAGCACGCCCAGGCCCGCGGCGCCCGCATCTATTGCGAGCTCGCCGGTTACGGCGCCACCTGCGACGCCTACCACATCACCGGCCAGGACCAGGAAGGGAAGGGCCTCGCGCTCTGCCTCAACCGCGCCCTCGCCGAGGCCGGCATCGAGAAGTCCGAAGTGGGTTACATCAACGCCCACGGCACCTCGACCCCGATCAACGACCGCTGCGAGACCCTCGCGATCAAGCGCTGCTTCGGCGACCTCGCCCCCAAGATCTCCATCTCCTCGACCAAGTCGATGACCGGCCACCTCCTGGGCGCCGCCGGCGGCGTCGAGGCGGCCGCGTGCGTCATGGCCATCCATACGGGCATGATCCCGCCGACGATCAATTACGAGAACCCGGACCCCGACTGCGACCTCGACTACACGCCGAACGTCGCCAAGGCCCGCAAGGTGGACGTCGCGATCTCGAACAACCTCGGTTTCGGCGGACACAACGCCTCGCTGATCTTCAAGCGCCTCTGAGGTTTCGGCGGTCGGCCATGCAACCTTTTGCCTCGCGATGGGGTATAAGGGAAATAGAACCATGCCCATCCCCATGGCCCCCCGCTTCCTCCTGCTCGCGCTCGGCGTCCTGACGTCCCTCGGGGTCTCGGCCCAGACGCCGGCCCCGCCCGCCCCGCCGCCCACCGTGACGGTCCGCGGCACCGTCTCGCACCTCGACCCGAAGACGGGCAAGTCCGATGTGATGAGCTTCCCGTCCGTCTCCGTGATCTCAGGTTCCGAGGCCCGCGTCTCGGTCGCCGGTCGCCCGGACCCCAAGGACCCGAAGGGTAAGCCGGAGTCTTCGATGGAACTGGTCATCTCGCCGACCGTCCAGCCCGATGGCATGCTCAGCATCTCGGTCCGCGTCTCGATCAGCCACAAGGCGGAGGTCATCGACCCCAAGGACGCCAAGCGCGAACGTAAGCGGGATTCCAAGGCCCATGACGGTACGCTGGTCTTCTACTCGGTACTCGCGAAGGAAGGTCTGTTTTCCCTCCAGGACAGCCGTAGCGCCCGCCGCTGGTACAAGCTCGGGTCCGTCGTCGAAGGTTGGAAGCTCGAGGCCTTCGACGTCGAGACCAACGTGCTCACGGTCTCGCAAGGCGCGACCCATCAGGAACTCCATCTCTACAAGTCCTCGGTCGAAGCTTCGGCCAGCGAACTGAGCACGGTCGTGACCGTCCGCCCTGGCGAGGTCGCTAAGGTCCCCGGCGTCGGCGGCCTCGAACTTTCCGTCAGCGGTACGGTCTCGGCGACCCCGGTCGCCCGCTGAGCCATGCTCCGCTCCTTGCTCGCCGTCCTGCTGGCTTCGACGGCCTTCGCGGCCGATGACGCCGTGCCGACCCACCTGAAGGTGAAGGCGACGTTCACGCGACCCGACAAGGACGGCAAACCGGAGGTCTACGCCGAACCGACGGTCATCACGGTCGACGGCAAGCAG
>CALPIW020000161.1 GCA_943323725.2 Polynucleobacter meluiroseus
GCGGCGGCTTGATACAGCCTATGTCGTGACGCGGTCCCGACCCTACCCAAGGCAAGGGGCTTAAACTCAAAGGGAAACCGGAGACCGGGTGATTGGCTGGGGCACAATTTCGGGTGGCGGGTGACGGCCACGGGTTCCGGGAGCTCAGGCTCCAGCCGCTCAGGAATCAGCCGCCGGAACCAGCATCCGATGGCCGATGGCTGAAAAGCCGCCTCCTGAATCGCCGATGCCCCGGTGGCTGTCACCCGTCACCCGAAGTAATATGGCACCGCAGCATCCTTTCCGGTTTCCGGTCTCCCCTTGATTGGCTGCCTCCGCTTTTGCCCTTTTGCACCTTCGCACTTTTGCACACTATATTTGAATGTCCTCCGCCACCCCTCGTCGTGATTTCTTGAAACAGTCCGCCTGGCTATCGCTGGCCGCGCTCGGTCTGTCTGCTCGCGCTGCGGAGACCGCGCCGGTCGGTAAGATCTCGCGTCTGCGCACCTCACTCAATGCCTACTCTTTCTACGTCGAACTGAACCAGGGACTCAAGGATCCCAAGCACCCCAAGGCGATGACGCTCAGTCAGCTGCTGAACTTCACCGCCGAAGCCGGCTTCGACGCCATCGACCTCACGGGTTATTTCTTCGCCAGCTATCCCAAGGCGCCGACCGACGCCGAGATCTTCGCTGTGAAGCACGAGGCCTTCCGTCTCGGACTCGAGATCAGCGGCAGCGGCGTGAAGAACGAGGTCACCACGGCCGACCAGGCCCTGCGCGCCGAAGGCAAGCAGCGCATCAAGGACTGGGTCGAAGTCTGCGTGAAGCTCGGCGCCCCGGTGCTGCGCGTCTTCGCCGACACCAATATCCCGCCGCATAAATGGCAGGTCGTCTCCGGAGGCGCCTCGCGCGAGGTCGTCGAAGGTTGGATTGCCGATGATTTCCGGGAGTGCGCCGAATTCGCCGCCGCCCGCGGCATCTTCATCGGTGTGCAGAATCACGGCGATTTCCTGACCACCGGCGCCGAGCACGTCAGCCTGCTCAAGCGCGTGAACCACCCGAA
Source organism: Polynucleobacter meluiroseus (assembly GCA_943323725.2). Taxonomy (GTDB): domain Bacteria; phylum Verrucomicrobiota; class Verrucomicrobiia; order Opitutales; family UBA953; genus UBA953. Next base: position 1,045 of record CALPIW020000161.1, read on the forward strand.
CTGCCGCGCCATCGTGGATACGGGTAAATATCTCACCGAGGACCCGTACGCCGACATGGCTCTGGCCGCGCCGTATGCCGTGAACTGGCAGGTCAAGGAGACCCCGTTCGGCAAGCCGAACAAGCCCCTGACCGACATGCGCAAGATCGTGAAGATCGCCCGTGATGCCGGGTACAACGGCTATCTCCCGATCGAGTCGCTCCCCATGGGCCGCAAGGATTACGACACACCGGGCGAATTGCGCCGCATGCTCAAGGAGCTGAAGGCGGCGATCGCGGAGTGAGCGGATTTGTGAGGTAGGGGCAGCACCGCGTGCTGCCCTTGTTCGCCGCAGGGCGAACCTAGGTAGGGGCACGATTCATCGTGCACTCCGCATTAGGTATTAGCGGTTGGCGGTTAGGAACACATCGAGACAGGAGTGCGCGGCGGAGCCACGCCCCTACCTTCAGCCGCCCTGCGGCGGCTTGATACAGCCTATGTCGTGACGCGGTCCCGACCCTACCCAAGGCAAGGGGCTTAAACTCAAAGGCAAACCGGAGACCGGATGATTGGCTGGGGGCTCAATTTCGGGTGACGGGTGACGGCCACGGGTTCCGGGAGTTCAGGCGCCAGCCGCTAGGGGAATCAGCCGCAGGAACCAGGAGCCGATGGCCGATGGCTGATAAGCCGACTCCTGAATCGCCGATGCCCCGGTGGCTGTCACCCGTCACCCGAACTAATATGGCACCGCAGCATCCTTTCCGGTCTCCCCTTGAGTTTTATCGTTTTACCCGCCCACAAAAAAGCCCCCGGCAACCCGGGGGCTTGATGATCGCGCCGGCAGCGAACCTTACTTCGCGTGGGCTTTGACGAAATCGATATTATGCTTCACCTGCGGGACGCTGTCCTTCCAGTCGGCTTCGTGCTCGATCGAGATGTGGCCATCGAACTTCTGGCGGATGAGTTCCTGGAGGCAGCCGTCCACGTCGACCACGCCCTTGCCGGCGACGACGACGGTGGCCTTGTGGCCGAACTCGGACTTGTCCTTGAGGTGCACGCTGACGATGCGGCCTTCGAGGACCTTGATCGCCCAGACGGAGCTCAGGCTCGAAGTGGCCCAGTGGCCGATGTCGGCGCAGGCGCCGATGCGGGCGTCGCGGCTTTCGACGACGCCGAGGATGTAGAGGGGATCCCAGACCTTGTACTTGGTGTCGATCTTGCCGTCCTTGGTGATCCGGGTGCCGTGCTCATGGAAGGCGACCTTGATGTCGAACTCCTTGGCGGCGGATTCCCAGTGGGCGACCTGCTCGGTGGATTCGGTGCAGACGGCGTAGAGGCCCATCTTCTTGGCGAAGGACATGATGGCGTAGACCTCTTCCTTGGTCTTGGCGGCGACGACGCCGTAGTTCACGGCGCGGACGCCCTGGCGGTCCAGCTCGGCCTTGATCTCGGCCATGGTGGCCTCGGACATGGAGTGGTGGGTCTTGTCCTTCGAACCGGGCTTCACGGCCTGGCCGGGGAAGATCTCGATGAGGTTACCGCCGGCCTCCTTGGTCTTGGCGATGGCCTCGAAGAAGGAGAACTCCTTGAAGGTATAGGCCTGGGCGCCGACGAACCAGCCGTTCTGGCGGTAGGATTCCGGGATCGGATCGGCGCTGACGCAGGCCGCGGCGGCGAGGGCGAGGAGGGTGAGGAGACGCATGGGTGTGGGGTGTAAGGACAGAGAAAGGCACCTAGGGTTCCCTAGGTCAAGAACCCCTCCGCCGCGGGCTGGTCGAAAAGCCGCGTTTTAGGTCTCATCGGACATGTTTTGGCGCGAACTGGGCGAGGCTCTGCGGGCATGGTGGGTCGGGCGTCCGCCCCCGGCCGATTTCGGTGCCTGGGGCGAACGCCAGGCCGAAGCGCACTATCGCCGGCAAGGGGGGCGCTGTCTAGCGCTCAACTGGCGCCACGGCCGCGATGAGCTCGACCTTGTCGTCCTCGAGGGCGAGGTCCTCGTCTTCGTCGAGGTGAAGACCCGCCACGCCGACGAGGGCGGGGAAGGGTATTGGGCGGTGAATCGACGGAAAAAGAGGGCTTTGCGGCGGGCCGCTGGCGCATGGATCCGCCAGATCGGGGGTGCGTGTCATACGCGCTTCGACGTCGTGGAAGTTCTGGTTTGCAAGAAAGGCACCGTCCGCCTCCTTCAACACCGTGGCGAAGTCCTCTTCGGGCGTCGCCGCTTCTAGACTCCGATGTCCGACACCGACCGCCATCCGTTCCTCTCCGGCCTGAGCAAGCACCGCGGCGCCCAGCCGACCTGCGTGGTCATCTTCGGCGCCTCCGGCGACCTGGCCGCCCGCAAGCTGCTGCCCGCCCTGTACAATCTCGCGGTCGACAGCCTCCTGCCGGCGGACTTCCACCTGATCGGCTTTGGCCGTAAGCCTGTGCCGGACGCCGAGTTCCGTACCCAGGCCGCCGCCGACATCAAGAAGTTCTCCCGCCGCGAGTTCCGACCTGACATCTGGCAGCGCGTCGAGGACAACACCTCCTACCAGTCCGGCGGTTACGACGACCCCAAGGCCTACGCCGCCCTGAAGGAGCAGATCGCCGCCGCCGAGCAGCGCGCCGGCCGCCCGCTCCAACTGGTCTTCTACGTCTCGACTCCTCCCTCGGTCTTCGAGCCCATCCTCGAGAACCTCGGCCAGTCCGGCCTCGCCGCTCGTGGCATCGGCACCGAACTCGAAAGCAAGGTCATCATCGAGAAGCCCTTCGGTAAGGACCTCGATTCCGCCGTCCACCTCAACGCCGTCGCCGCCCGCAACTTCCGCGAGTCGCAGATCTTCCGCATCGACCATTACCTCGGCAAGGAGACCGTCCAGGATCTCCTCGTCCTGCGTTTCGCCAACCCGATCTTCGAGCCCCTCTGGAACCGTCGCCACGTCGACCACGTCCAGATCACCGTCGCCGAAGAACTCGGCGTCGGCACCCGCGGCGGCTATTACGACGGCAGCGGCGCCACGCGCGACATGCTCCAGAATCACACGATGCAGCTCCTCGCGCTCGTCGCGATGGAACAGCCGCGCTCCCTCTCCGCCGAACACATCCGTGACGAGAAGGTCAAGCTCCTCGAATCCATCCAGCCGCTGCGCCTCGGCGCCAACGCCGACGCCGTCCGCGCCCAATACGCCGAAGGCCTCTCCGGCGGCGAGAAGGTGCCGGGTTACCTCGGCGAGAAGGATATCCCGCAGGACTCCGCCACCGAGACCTTCTGCGCGCTCCGTTTCTCGATCGAGAACGGCCGCTGGTCCGGCGTGCCGTTCTACATGCGCTCCGGCAAGCGCCTCGCCCGTCGCGTCTCCGAGATCGCCATCCAGTTCAAGCAGCCGGAATCCGGCCTCTTCGCCGGCGACGCCCGCTACGACCTCGCCCCGAACCGCCTCGTCATCCAGATCCAGCCCGACGAAGGCACCACGCTCGTCCTCAATTCCAAGGTGCCCGGCCTCGAGCC
>CALPIW020000162.1 GCA_943323725.2 Polynucleobacter meluiroseus
ACGGCGACTACGCGTCGGATAACCGCGACGTGAACGAACTCGAGTTCATCCGTCTCTACGCCGAGCTCCATTTCAAGGATCTGCTGCCCGCGGACTACCTCGGTAATTCCCGCCCGATGGCGCTTCGCTTCGGCAACCATAACTTCGAATTCCTCGATCGTCGCCTGATCGGTAACAACCAGTGGCGGAACACCGCGAACGCTTTCCGCGGATGGCATGGCATCATCGGACAGGAAGCCAACGACTGGCAGGTCGACCTCTTCTCCGTCCAGCCGCTGGAACGACTGCTCTACGATCCGGATCGTCCGGCGGAGGGCAAGCGCCTGTGGGGCGCGATCGGTCACTGGCGCGCGTGGTCTGACGTCGTCACCCTAGAGCCTTTCTACCTGCGCCTAGATGAGCGGAACGTCGCCGACGGCGGGCGGGTCGTGCACTCTCCCGGTCTGCGCGCCTACGGCGTCTTCGGACGGTCGGGCTTTGATTTCGATGTGTCCGGCCTGACGCAGTTCGGTCACAACGGCCCCAAGGATATCTCCGCCTGGGCCGCCAACGCCGAGATCGGTTATCGTTTCGAGGATGCTTGGAAATCCCGGTTGAGTTTCTTCTATGGCGCCGCGTCCGGCGACCAGAGTCCGACGGATGCCGAGGATAACCGCTTCGAGCGGTTCTTCGGCTTCGGCCGGCCATGGTCCGCGAACGACTACGTCGTCTTCGAGAACATCCTCGCGCCCAAGGTGCGCTATGAGGCGACCGTCTCGCCCACCTTACGCTTCGACGCGGGTTACAGCTGGTACTCCCTCCAGAGCGCGACAGACCGTTTCTACAACGCGGCGAATAACCGCGACCAGACCGGCCAGAGCGGCACCGACGTCGGCCACGAGTTCGATATCCGCTTCCGCTGGCAGGTGACTCGCCAGGCCGAAGTCACCCTCGGTTACGCTCATTTCGTGGCCGGAGAGTGGACTCGCCGTCTGGTCCGCCCGGACGATACTGATTTCGCCTACCTCGAGCTTCAGCTCAAACCCTTCTGATTCCTTCGTCCATGCGTCCGTCTTCTTTCTTCCTCTCGCTCGGCTGGTTCGCCGCCGCCCTGGTCGTGCCGATCCTGGGCCGCGCCGAAGCGGACACGCTCCGCGTGGGTTTCTTTCCGAACCTGACGCATGCGCCGGCGCTCGCCGCCCGTCAGTTGGAGCGCGAAGGCCAGGACTGCCATCAGGCCGCTTTGCCCGCCGGGGTGAAGCTCGAGTGGCGTTCGTTCAACGCCGGACCTTCGGCCATGGAGGCTTTGCTCGCCGGGGCCATCGACGTCGCTTACGTCGGCGCCTCGCCCGCCCTCAACGCGCACGTGCGCACCAAGGGCGCGGAGATCCGCGTCCTTGCGCCGGTCGCGCAAGGCGGTAACGCCCTCATCGTCCGTAAGAATTCCGGCCTGAAGACGCCCAAGGATTTCATCGGCCGCAACGTCGGCACGCCGCAGCTGGGTAATACGCAGGATATCGACGCGCGCACTTGGCTGCGGGAAGGCGGCCTCAACGTGCACCTCGGCGGCGGCGACGCCCGCGTGGTGCCGGCGCAGAACGCCGATCTCCTGCTCCTGTTCTCGCGCGGCGAGATCGACGCGGTCTGGACCGTCGAACCTTGGGTCACGCGGCTGACCAGCGAGTTCGGCGGCGTCGTGGTGCACGAGAACAAGGAGTCGCTGATCACCGTGCTCGTCACCAGTCGCGCCGCCTTGGAGAAGCGTCGACCGGCGGTCGAGGCCTTCGTGCGTTCGCATTACGCCCTGTGCGCCCGCCTGCGGGCCGATCAGGCGTGGCAGGAGAAATTGGTGCGGACCGGTCTCGGAGCCGAACTGCGTTCGCAGCCGCCCAAGGCTGAACTGATCGGCCCGGCCTTGGCGCGCGTCGCCTTCGCCGGTCCGGAGGACTTAGAGTCTCGTCGGGTCCGCCTGTCCGGCCTGTTCGCCCGTGCCCTGAAGGACGCCCAGGATTCCCGCTTGCTCAAAGGGGAAGCTCCGATGGGGCCGTTGCTGGAGTCCTTGGTCGATGACCCCAAAAAGTGAGCAAAAAGTGAGAAATCGGGGTCTAATCTTTTAAACATAAGTAAACTTGACAGGATAAGGTTAGGTTAGCCAATCTCTCGCCTCTGGAATCCATGGGCAACCGCTCCGAAACATCCCCCGCCACCGCGGCCCTTACTCTGCGTAACGTGACCAAGCGTTTCGACGGGGCTTCGGGCCAGGTCACGGCGTTGGAGGACATCACTTTGGACGTCAGGGAAGGGGAGTTCCTGGCGATCGTGGGTCCGTCCGGTTGCGGTAAGTCCACCCTCCTCAGTCTCCTCGCCGGCCTCGAGCACACCAACGAAGGCGCGATCAAGCTCGGCGATCAGCCGGTCGAAGCGCCGGGCCGGGATCGTCTCGTGATGTTCCAGCAGGACGCGCTCTTCCCTTGGCTCAACGTCCTGGAGAACGTGCTCTTCGGCCTGCGTCTCAAGCCCGACCTCACCGAGGCCGAGCGACTCGAGTCGGCCCGTTATTACCTCAACCTCGTCGGCCTCGGCAACAAGGAGAAGGCCCGTCCGCACGAGCTCTCCGGCGGCATGCGCCAGCGCGTGGCCCTCGCCCGTTCGCTCGCGCCCAATCCGCGCGTGCTCCTGATGGACGAGCCTTTCTCGGCCCTCGACGCGCTCACCCGCGAACAGCTTTACGGGGATCTCCAGGAGATCTTCACGAAGCGCAAGAAGACCATCGTCCTCGTGACGCACAACATCCGTGAAGCGGTCTGCCTCGGCGATCGCGTCGTGCTCTTTTCGCCCAATCCCGGCCGCGTCCAGCAGGTCTTCGACGTGAACTTGCCTCGTCCGCGCCGCATGAACGATCCGGCGCTCGCGAACCTCGCCTCCGAGGTCACCGCCGCCCTCTCCGCCCGTCTCGCCCAGTGACCATGGCCTCGAAACTTCCTCGCCCGGTCATCCCGACCCTCGTCGCCCTCTTCATCCTCGGAGGCTGGGAGTGGTTTGTCCGCAGCGGACGCGTCAGTGAAGTCCTCTTCCCGGCTCCGTCGCACGTCCTCCAGTGGTTCTGGGACTCCCTGCTCAGCGGTGAGCTGCTTGCGGCCACATGGGTGACGATGCGTCGCCTGATCATCGGCTTCGCCATCGGCGCCGCCCTCGGCGTCCCGCTCGGCGCGCTCTGCGCCCGCGTGCGCTGGGTCCGGGATACGCTCGGCGTCCTGGCCCTCGGTCTGCAGACCCTGCCGTCCGTCTGCTGGGTGCCGCTCGCGCTCCTCTGGTTCGGCATCCGCGAGGAAGCGGTCCTCTTCGTCGTGGTGATGGGCACGCTCTGGGCGGTCGTCCTTGCCGTCCAAGAATCGGTGCTCAACGTGCCCCCGCTTTACCTCCGCGCCGCCCAGACGATGGGCTCCAACGGCTGGCACCTCTGGTCCCGCGTCATCTTCCCGGCTGCGCTGCCCGGCGTGCTCAGCGGCATGAAGCAGGGTTGGGCCTTCGCCTGGCGCTCGCTCATGGCGGCCGAGATCTTCGTCGTGATCGTGACCGGCTTCGGTCTGGGCTCGCTCCTCAATGCCGGCCGTGAGCTGCTCCGCATGGACCAGGTGATGGGCGTGATGGCGGTGGTCATGATCGTCGGGCTCTTGGCCGACCTCATCTTCTTCTCCCCGATCGAGAGCTGGTTGCGCCGTTCCCGCGGGCTCGAACGCTGAGCCGTCGCCTTTCCTCCTCGCCCTCGGGCCCGGGGACGCCCTACCTTGGGGGCAAATGTTTATCGACGAAGCCAAGGTTGAACTGAAGTCCGGTGACGGCGGCCACGGCTGCGTCAGCTTCCGTCGCGAGAAATTCATCCCGAAGGGCGGACCCGACGGCGGCAACGGCGGCAAGGGCGGCGACGTCGTCCTGGTCTGCGACCGTAACGAAGGCGACCTCCAGGCCTACCGCTGGCAGCCGCACCGTCGCGCCCGCAATGGCGCTCCGGGCCAAGGCCGCCAGTGCGCGGGTCCCGATGGCGGCGACCTGATCCTGCCGGTGCCTCCGGGCACGCAGGTCCTCGAGGAAGGCACCAACCGCCTCGTGGCCGAACTCACCGAGCACGGCGAACGCGTGGTGCTTCTCGCCGGCGGTAAGGGCGGCCTCGGTAACATGAACTTCAAGAGCTCCGTCAACCAGGCCCCGCGTCGCACGACCCCGGGCTACCCGGGCGAAGAAGGCAAGTTCCGCATCGTGCTCAAGACGATCGCGGACATCGGCCTCGTGGGTTACCCCAACGCTGGCAAGTCGACCCTGACCAATCTCCTCACGGCCGCCCGACCGAAGATGGCCCCGTATCCGTTCACGACCTTGCACGTCAACGTGGGCGTGATCGACTACACCGACCGCTTCGACCGCATCGTGATGGCGGACATCCCGGGCCTCATCGAAGGCGCGCATGAGAACCGCGGCCTCGGCCACCAGTTCCTCCGCCACGTCGAGCGCTGCTCGCTCCTGGTCTTCATCAT
>CALPIW020000163.1 GCA_943323725.2 Polynucleobacter meluiroseus
ACCCGTGCCGGTGTGGCCGGCGGCATCGAGTCCCTTACGGATGGCTTTGACGCGTCCGTCCATCATATCGGACGGGGCGACGAAATCGGCGCCGGCCTGGGCGGTGAAGACGGACATCTTCACGAGCGCTTCGACGGTGCGGTCATTATCCACGTCGGTGCCGGCGGCGTTCAGGACGCCGTCGTGGCCGTGCGTCGTGTAAGGGTCGAGGGCGATGTCGGCGAAGATCACCGTGCCGGGCGACTTGGCCTTCACCTCGCGGATGGCGCGGAAGGCGAGGTTCGACGGGTTGAGGGCTTCGGCGCCTTCGGCGGTCTTGCGGGCCGGGTCGACCTTCGGGAAGAGGGCCACGCCATGGATGCCGAGGGCGAGGAGTTCGGCGCACTTGGCGCCGAGCTGGGCGAGCGGGATGCGGCTGACGCCCGGGAGGGAGCCGACGGGCTCCGCGACGTCACCTTCGGTGACGAAGAGCGGCTGGATCAGGTGGCGAGGCTCGACCACCGTTTCGCCGAGCATGGCACGGATACCGGCCGAAGCACGGAGGCGGCGGAGGCGGACGGACTGGTCGAGTTGGGCCGACATCGGAGGGTTGAGATAGCGGTCAGGGCAGGGAAGGGCAACGGCGAAGCCAGCCGGGCGTCATCCGGTGGGACACTTTGTCATTCTGACCCGCTTGGGACAGCGACAATCGCTGGCCATACCTGCGAAAACTAAGGCAAAAGCGGGAATTTCCCTTGGCACAAGCCCTGCCAATAAGGGGCATAACCCATCTACCAAAACAACACATGAGTAAAATCATCGGCATCGACCTCGGCACCACCAACTCCTGCATGGCCGTCCTGGAAGCAGGCGAGTCCGTCGTCATCTCCAACTCGGAAGGCGCGCGCACCACGCCCTCCATCGTCGCGTTCACCAAGAACGGGGACATCCTCGTCGGTCAGGCCGCCAAGCGCCAAGCCGTCACCAACCCGAAGAACACGATCTTCTCCGCGAAGCGCCTCATCGGACGCAAGTTCTCGGAAGTGAAGGCCATCGCCTCGAAGCTCCCTTACAAGGTCGTCGAAGGTAAGAACGGCGACGCCGCCATCGAATGCGAAGTCGACGGCAAGCCGCGCGTGTTCGCGCCGGAAGAAATCGCCGCCAAGGTCCTCGCCAAGCTCAAGGCCGACGCCGAAGCCTACCTCGGCGAGAAGGTCACGCAGGCCGTGATCACGGTCCCCGCCTACTTCAACGACTCGCAGCGCCAGGCCACCAAGGACGCCGGCACGATCGCGGGCCTCGAAGTGCTCCGCATCGTCAACGAGCCCACCGCGGCTTCCCTCGCCTACGGTCTCGACAAGAAGGGCGACGAAAAGATCGCGGTCTATGACCTCGGTGGCGGCACCTTCGACGTCTCGGTCCTCGAGATCGGCGGCGGCGTCTTCGAAGTGAAGGCGACCAACGGCGACACCGAGCTCGGCGGCGACAACTGGGACGAACGCATCATCCAGTGGCTCATCGACGGCTTCAAGACGGAGTCCGGCATCGACCTCTCCAAGGACGCCATGGCCCGCCAGCGCCTCAAGGAAGAAGCCGAGAAGGCCAAGATCGCCCTCTCGTCCTCGAACTCCGTGGACATCAACCTGCCGTTCATCACCGCCGACGCCTCCGGCCCGAAGCATCTGAACGTCACGCTCACCCGCGCCCAGATGGAGAAGGTCTGCGACGACCTCTCCGAGCGCACCCGCCGTCCGTTCGAGTCCTGCCTCAAGGACGCCGAACTCAAGATGGCCCAGGTCGACGAGCTCGTCCTCGTCGGCGGCATGACCCGCATGCCCAAGATCATCGAAATCGCCCGCAGCCTCGCCGGCAAGGAGCCCCATAAGGGCGTCAACCCGGACGAAGTCGTCGCCATCGGCGCCGCCATCCAGGCCGGCGTGCTCAAGGGCGACGTGAAGGACGTCCTCCTCCTCGACGTGACCCCGCTCACCCTGTCCATCGAGACCATGGGCAGCGTCGCCACCGCGATGATCGAACGTAACACGACCATCCCGACCAAGAAGTCGCAGATCTTCTCCACCGCCGCCGACAGCCAGCCGGCCGTCGACATCGTCATCGTCCAGGGCGAACGCCCGATGGCGAAGGACAACAAGCAGCTCGGCACGTTCAAGCTCGACGGCATCAAGCCGGCGCGCCGCGGCGAACCGCAGATCGAAGTGACCTTCGACATCGACGCCAACGGCATCCTGCACGTCTCGGCCGTCGACAAGGGCTCGGGCAAGGAGCAGAAGATCTCCATCACCGGCTCCTCGGGTCTCTCCAAGGAAGAAGTCGAGAAGCTCCGTAAGGAAGCCGAACTCCATGCCGAAGAGGACAAGAAGGTCCGCGAGCTCGCCGAAGCCCGCAACCGCCTCGACGCCGGCGTCTTCACCGCCGAGAAATTCCTCGCCGACAACGGCGAGAAGATGCCCGCCGAAGCCAAGGCTTCCGCCGAAGCCGCGCTCAAGGAAGCCCAGGAAGCCCTCAAAAAGACCGACGCCTCCGCCGAGGACTTCGAGAAGGCCGCCACGGCCCTCCAGACCGCGCTGATGGCCGCCGCGCAGACCGTCCCGGCTGCCGCCGGCGAACAGCCGCAGGCCGACGCTGGCCCCGCCCCGGATGCCTCCGAAGGCAAGAAGAAGGCCAAGGACGGCAAGGTGGTCGACGGCGACTTCGAGGTCGTCGACGACGGCAAGAAGTAAGCAGCCTTAGGTTGCGCCGAAGACGGGCCGGAGTCGCGAGACTCCGGCCCTTTTTGTTCACGCCTTGCCCGTCGCGACGTCGGTGATGTCGCCCGCCGCCGAGTTGTCTTCGCTGATCACGGTGAAGTCGGTGCCGGAGACGAGTTCGCTCGGCATGCCCTCCATCAGACGGACGGCGATGCGCAAGCCGGGGTGGCGCTTGGCCAGTCCGTGCAGGAGAGGTCCAGGTTCGGCGATCGGACAGCAAATGAGGAGCGAGCCGGCTTCGGCGAGCCCTGCCTCGTTCAGGACTTCGAGCGAGCCACCGTCACCGCAGAGCGCGCGGACGCCGGCTTTCTGCAGGCGACGCACCAAGACGATGTCGCTGTCGACGATCGTGAGCGGAATGCCCTTGAGGCGCAGGTCTTCGCCGACGCGTCGACCGACGTCGCCGTAGCCGACGATGATGGCATGACCGGGGATGACCGCCTGACCCACCGTGGGACGGCTGGCGGCCCGACGGACCCTTTGGCGTAGCCGCCGATAAAGGCTGGGGTTGATGGCGATGGAGATCATCGAGGCCGCGACGAGGCCGTTCCAGACCGGCTGTCCGATGAGGCCCAGCGCCTTGGCCGAAGCGCCGAGTACGAAGGTGAATTCGCCGATCTGACTCAAGGCCGCGCCGATCTGCAGGGCCAGCGGACGCGTCTCGCCGGTGAGCCGGACGAGCAAGGAAGCCGCGAGCGGCTTACCGATCACGACCACGCCGAGGAGCACCAGCACGGGCAGCGGATGGGCGATCAGGTCGGCCGGGTCGAAGAGCAAGCCGACCGAAACGAAGAACAGCACGGCGAAGGCGTCTCGCAGCGGCAAGGCTTCGGCCGCGGCACGGGCCGAGAATTCCGAACGTCCCACGACGAGTCCGGCGAGGAAGGCTCCCAGCGCCATCGAGACGCCGAAGAACTTCGCGGCGAGCAGCGCCATGCCGGGCGCGAGCGCCAGCGTGGCGAGGGTGAAGAGTTCGCGTGACTTGGTCGCATGGACTTTGGCGAGCATCCACGGGATGACGCGTCCGCCGATCAGGATGGCCAGCGTGGCGCAGAGCGCGACCTTGCCGGCGGCAAGGAGGAGCGGGAGCGCGAGACGCCCGAGGTCGCCGGATCCTTCCTGAGCCAGGACGGGCAGGGCGACGAGGAGCAGGACGGTGAGCAGGTCTTCGACCACGACCCAGCCCACCGCGATATGTCCGGCACGCGTGGAGAGGTCACGGTTCTCGCCGAGCACGCGCATCAGCACCACGGTGCTGGCCACCGAAATCGCGAGTCCGGCGACCAAGGCTTCGTCCGGAGCGATGCCGATGGCGGTAAGTCCGCCCCAGGTCAGCAGGGTCGTCAGCAGGCTGGTCAGCAACGCGCCAGGCACGGAGACCCGCCAGACGGCGAAGAGCTCGTGGAGGTGGAATTTGAGGCCGACGCCGAACATGAGCAGGATGATGCCCATTTCGGCGAACTGCTCGGCGACCTGGAGGTTGGCCGTGAAGCCCGGCGTGTGCGGGCCGACGGCCACGCCCGCGAGAAGGAAGCCGACCACCGGGGAGAGCCCCAATCGGTGGGCGAGGTAGCCCAAGATCAACGCCGCGGCCATGGCGGCGGCGAAAGTCAGCACGATATCGTTGCCCATCGCCCTGTTTGGTAGGTCCGCGTCGAGAGACCGCAAGCCTCGCCGAAGCTCGCTCGACGCTTGCCCCGCAGGGTTGAGTCCATACCTCTGGATGGGTGAATACCTCGGAGCAGCTTTTCCAACGCGCCCTC
>CALPIW020000164.1 GCA_943323725.2 Polynucleobacter meluiroseus
ATCGCGTTGGATTCAGCCGTCGCGGACTTCACCGCCGATAAGAAGAAGAACGGCAACTACGGCGACGTGAAGGACACCCTCGATGACGATCCGCGCAACGGCTGGACCACCATCGGGGCGGACAAGACCAAGCCGCATCAGGCCGTGTATCGCCTCGCCGAGCCCCTGACCCTGGGACCCGACGAAGAACTCATCATCGAACTCCGCCAGCGCTCCACCCTCGGTGACCGCAACCTCGGACGCTTCCGTCTCGCCGTGACCGACGAAGCCGGGCCGGCCGTCGCCCTGATCGGCGCGACGCCGTTCGAGCAACTCGCCGCGATCAAGGCCGAGCCCGACGCCAAGCTGCGCGAAAGACTCTTCGATCAATTCCTCGCCGATCATCGTCCGTATCGTGACGCACGGGCCGCGTTGGACCGGGCCATGCGCGACCAGGCGGACGTCAAGGCGCGCGCCGGCAAGGTGAACGTCATGGTCCTCGCCGAGCGCAAGCAGCCACGGGACACCTTCGTGCTCGTGCGCGGCGTCTGGGACAAGCACGGCGACAAGGTCACGCCGGACGTCCCCAAGGCCCTGACACCTTGGCCCGCCGACGCTCCGCGCGATCGCCTCGGCCTCGCGCGCTGGCTGACCGCCCCCGAAAACCCCTTGGCCGGCCGCGTCGCCGTGAACCACCTCTGGCAGATGCTGTTCGGCCAGGGCATCGTGCGGACCACCGAGGACTTCGGCCTCCAGGGTGAGCGCCCGAGCCATCCCGAACTGCTCGACTGGCTCGCCGTGGACCTCGTCAAGCATGGCTGGGATCTCAAGCGCACCTTGAAGCTCATCGTCATGAGCCGCACCTACCGGCAGGACTCCGCCGTGAGCGCCGCCCTGCTGGCCAAGGATCCGGAGAACCGCCTGCTCGCGCGCGGGGCCCGCTTCCGTCTGCCCAGCTGGATGATCCGCGACGGAGCCCTGCGGAGCGCCGGCTTGTTCAACCCCGTCCTCGGCGGCCCGCCCGTACGACCCTACCAGCCCGACGGCGTCTGGGAGGAGCTCTTCATGGGTCGCTTCAAGTATGAGGCCAGCGAAGGCCCGGCCCAGTATCGCCGGACCCTGTATGCGTTCTGGCGTCGCTCCATCGCTCCCACCTTCCTGTTCGACTCCGCGCAGCGACGCTCGTGCGAGGTCCGGACCGGCCGCACCAACACCCCGCTGCAGGCGCTCACCCTCCAGAACGACGCCACCTACCTCGAATCTTCGCAGGCCATCGCCGCGGAACTCCTGCGGGAGGGCGGTGACGCCACCCGGATCCAGTCGCTCTTCCGGCGGGTGCTCTCGCGCGAAGCCAACGACCAGGAAGCCGCCCTCCTCGGCCGCACGCTCATGAAGGCCCGGGATCATTATCGCGCCCAGCCGGCCGCCGCCGCCCAGTTCCTACGCGTCGGACAGCGGGTTCACGCCGACGGCGCCGATCTCTCCGAACTCGCCGCCTGGACCGTGGTCGCAAGCCTCACCCTCAACCTCGATGAGGCGATTACGCATGAGTGAACGCCAAGAGACAGATGAAGAAACGATGAACGATGGAGGATGGACGATGTAAGCCGGAAGCAGACCAACATACCGACTACCAAACTCCCGATCCCTCACCCATCCACCATCTTCCATCCTTCATCCGCCCTCTGTCATCTTCTCAAATGTCCTCTCTTTCCCGACGTTCCTTCCTCGCTACTAGCTTAGCCGCTTTGGCTGCTCCGCGCGTGCTTGCCCAAGCCGGGGCGACGCCGCCGCACCACGGCGCGATCGTCGGGCACGGCGAGTTCCGTTACCGCGTCGACAAGCTTTGGTGTCAGGCCGACAAGGCCAAGCACCCCGTCAAGGATTGCCACGAGATGGTCCAGGCCGGCGACGGCCGCCTCTACCTCATCACCAACCACAAGCAGAACAACGTCCTCGTCTTCGATTTGGACGGCAAAGTCGTCGACGCCTGGAGCGTCGGCATGGGCGCCGGACACGGACTCAGCCTGGAGCGGGGCGCCGACGGCAAGGAGTACCTCTGGCTCGTGGACAACGGCGGGCGGGTCGTGAAGACCACGCTCAAGGGCGAGGTCGTCCTCGAACTCCCGCCCGCGCAGAAGTGCGGCGCATATTCCGACAAGGAACCTTATTCCCCGACCGAAGCCGTGGCGGCGCCTAACGGCGACGTCTACGTCGCGGACGGCTACGGCTCGCAGTTCATCCTGCGCTTCGACCGGAACGGCAAATACCTGAGCAAGTTCGGTGGCAAGAGCACCCAGCCTACCAACCCTGGCAAATTCATGCAGGCCCACGGCGTGGCCATCGACACCCGCGGGAGCGAGCCCCTGCTCGTCTGCACCGAGCGCGTGCGGAATGAATTCAACTGGTTCACCCTGGAAGGTAAGCACGTCAAGGGCGTCTACCTCCCCGGCGCTTACGTCAGCCGCCCCGTCATCCACGGCAAGCACCTCTACTCCGGCGTCTGCTTCGGCGCCAAGCCTGACGACCACCGCATGTGGCAGGGACGCGGGTTCGTCACCATCCTCGACGAAGCCGGCAAGGTCGTCGCGAATCCCGGCGGCCGTGAGCCCAAGTACGTCGACGGACGCCTCCAAGTAATGCTGCAGGACCAACCCGTCTTCAATAACTGCCACGACGTTTGCGTCGACACACGTGGCGACCTTTACGTCTGCCAGTGGGCCAGCGGCAGCGTCTATCCCTACAAACTCCATCGTCTCGCATGAGCCCTGATCCGCTCGACCCTTCGCGTCGCTACTTCCTCGGCCAGTGCACCGGGCTTTCGCTCGGCGCCATGGCGCTCTCGACGCTCGTCGGCCGCGCCCTCGCCGCGGACGGCGCCGGCAAGCCCGGCCTACCTCACCTCCCGCACTTTGCCGCCAAGGCCAAGCGCGTCATCTTCCTCACCCAGTCCGGCGGCCCTTCGCAGATCGAACTCTTCGACGAGAAGCCCGGCCTCACGGCGCTCGCCGGCACCGAACTCCCGGAGTCCGTGCGCCGCGGCCAGCGCCTGACCACCATGACCTCGGGCCAGAAGCAGCTCATCAAGCCTGCGGCCACGAAGTTCGAACGCTGCGGCCAGAGCGGTCAGAACCTCGGCGAGTGGCTCCCGCACCTCAAGACCGTGGCGGACGACCTGTGCGTCATCCGGTCGATGCACACCGACCAGATCAACCACGCCCCGGCCATGACGCAGTTCCTGACCGGCAACCAGATCCCCGGTCGGCCGAGCCTCGGCGCCTGGGCCAGTTACGGCCTCGGCAGCGAGAACCGCAACCTCCCCGACTATCTCGTCCTCCTCTCCAAGATGCAGCGGCCGAGCGACCAGCCCTTGTATGACCATTATTGGGGCAGCGGCTTCCTCCCTTCGCGCTACCAAGGCGTCAAACTGCGCAGCGCCAAGGACCCCGTCCTCTACCTGCGCGACCCTGACGGCCTCCCGCGCGAACTCCGCCGCGAGATGCTGGACACCATCGGCGCCCTCAATCAGCAGGCCCTGGCGCGCTCCGGCGATCCCGAGATCTCCACGCGTATCCGTCAATATGAGATGGCCTACCGCATGCAGGCCAGCGTGCCGGAGCTCACCGACCTCAGTGACGAGAAGGACGAAGTCTTCGAGCTCTATGGTCCGGATTCACGACGTCCCGGCAGCTACGCCGCCAACTGCATCCTTGCCCGCCGCCTGATCGAACGCGGCGTCCGTTTCGTCCAACTCTTCCATCCGGACTGGGATCACCACAGCCGGCTCACCTCCTGGTGCACCGCGCGTTGCCGTGATACCGACCAGCCCAGCGCCGCCTTGGTCAAAGACCTCAAACGTCGCGGACTGCTCGAGGACACGCTCGTCGTCTGGGGCGGCGAGTTCGGCCGAGGCGTCGCCGGTCAAGGCAAGTGGGACAGCCCCGAAGCCGGTCGCGACCACCACCCGCGTTGTTTCACCATGTGGATGGCCGGCGGCGGCGTGAAGGCCGGCACCAGTTACGGCGAGACCGACGACTTCAGCTACAATGTGGCCAAGGATCCCGTGCATGTGCACGACCTGCACGCCACCATCCTGCATCTCCTTGGCATCAATCACGAGCGGTTCACCTACCGTCACCAGGGACTCGATTTCCGGCTGACCGGGGTCGAGCCGGCGAAGGTCATCAAGGGAATCGTCGCATAGCGCGGCGCTAAGCGCCGCGAGGGGACATGCTGGCACGGTGACACGGGGACACGGGGCGCACACGAGAGGCACGGAGGCCCAGAGGCTTGGTGGACCAGAAGAACATCTTCGGGTCTCAGGTCTCGGCGATCGGAAGCCAGGCACGGGTTATCAGGTTCGGGTACGGGTACGGGTCCTGAACCTGTACCTGAACCAGAATACCTGAACCTGGGACCGGAGGGCCGAGACCGGGGACCTGAGAATGTATTGGCTAACCGCCA
>CALPIW020000165.1 GCA_943323725.2 Polynucleobacter meluiroseus
GCTTTCGGCAGCTGGCTCCGGGTTCCTGCGGCTGATGGCCGAGAGGCCGACTCCTGAGTCGCTGACAACCGTGGCTGTCACCCGTCACCCGAAATAGTCCAACCGCCAACCGCTATCCGCTTACCGCTACCACCTATTCTCATTGGTGACAGGTGCCGGCCACCGGGGCATCAGCCATTCGGGTGTCAGCCGTTCAGCTTTCGGCAGCTGGCTCCGGGTTCCTGCGGCTGATGGCCGAGAGGCCGACTCCTGAGTCGCTGACAACCGTGGCTGTCACCCGTCACCCGAAATAGTCCAACCGCTATCCGCTAACCGCTACTACCTTTTTTGATTACCCGTGCAGGCTACCGCACATGGAGGCGAATTTCGCGTGCACGTACGGGAAGGAAGGACTGTCACCGGCCGAGCCGGCAGAAAGGGTCAGGCCCCGGGGGGCGGAAGGAGGAGAGGCGCGAGCTCGAGGGCCCGGCTGTTCCAACGATTGAGGCGGCTGAGGCGCTCGATGACTTCGGGCTGGGAGCCGCGGGCTTGCGCGTCGGCGAGGACGCGTTGCAGGCCGGGTTGGGCTTGCTCGAGGGCGGGCAGGACTTGGCTGCGGAGGAGCGCGACCAAGGAGGCCGCCAGGGATGGCGTCGGCTGCCAGCG
Organism: Polynucleobacter meluiroseus; assembly: GCA_943323725.2. Classification (GTDB taxonomy): domain Bacteria; phylum Verrucomicrobiota; class Verrucomicrobiia; order Opitutales; family UBA953; genus UBA953. The sequence continues at coordinate 646 of CALPIW020000165.1, forward strand.
CTCGCGACGAGAGCCTGGTTCTTTGACCGAGAGGATCATCTCGTGGTCGCGGAGGAACTTAAGTCCTTGGCTGACAGAGCCTTTGCTAATGCCTAGCCGCCCTTGGACGTGGTCGAAATCGACCGGACCCGAGGAAACGTAGAGCAGGGCGTAGATTTCGGCCACCGAGCGCGGCACACCCAGGATACCGGCCATCCGGACAAAGAAATCCGCGAGCTCGATCTCATGCGGCTGCAGGGGCTCATAAGAGGGGCGGCTCGGACGCCGGCCGGCGGACTTTTCTGAGGGGGGCTTCATCAGGTTTAGGCCCTGCGGTCGGGGGCTTCCTGATGTTTCAATAATTTTTGAACTTAGGCAAGGGGCAATGTGAACAACCCGGAAATAGCGACCCGCCCTCCCCTGTCGGAAGGTGCGGATCTGAAAAGCTTCCACCTGGCGCCCCCTTGGGGATTCGAACCCCAGTTACCTCAGTGAAAACGAGGTGTCCTGGACCGGGCTAGACGAAGGAGGCGGTCGGTGGAAGCGAAGAACGTAGGAACGAAGTCCCGCTGGTCAAGTTTTTAGAAACAAGCCCGCCGGACCCCGATCAACGCCCGAAAAGGCTGCGATCCTCGTAGGGATTCTTCGGCTGCCCGTCGTTCTTGGCCCCGTGGAGGCGCTGCTGCTGCACGCCGAACCAAGCCATCCAGGCCGCGGAGGCGATGAACAGGATCAGGAAGACCCGGATGGCCCATTTGCGGGCGGCGGAAGGCTCGTCGGTTTCGGTCATCTCCCCCGACCATGGGTGAGGAATGGGGCTTGGCAACCTCGGCGACTTTTTTACAAATGTGATTACCCCCTTAGTCTTACCCCCTTTCCCAAGATTCTGCATGAGTCCCAAGCAGAAGCCGTTGGTGGTCATCATTGAAGACGATCGCAGTCTCGCCGCCGCGCTCGCCGATCAACTCCTGAACGCCGGCCTCTCCACCCAAGTCTTCCACAAAGGCGCCACCGCGCTCAAGTTCGTCGGTGAGTCGTATGTGCACCTCGTCCTGCTCGATCCGAACCTGCCGGACCTCGACGGACTCGCGGTGTTGGACAAGATCCGCCGCCTGGCGCATTCGCCGGCGGTGATCTTCCTCTCCGCCCTGCGCGACGGCGAGCATGTGGCCCAGGCGCTCGAAGCGGGCGCGGACGATTTCGTCGGCAAGCCGCACCATCCCGCGGAACTCATCGCGCGCATCCACGCCGTGCTACGACGCAGCGAGACCGCGGGCGACAGCCGGCTCACCGTCAACGCCGCGCTCGGCACCGACGTGTTCCGGTTCAACGGCGCGGAAGTCCATCCCGAGCGGCTCGAACTCATCTTCCCCAGCGGCAAGAAGCACAAGCTCGGGCGCAAGGAGCTCGGCATCCTCTACCACCTGCACGCCAACCCCGGCGTGATCATCAGCCGGCACAGCCTGATCCACGCCGTCTGGGGCGTACACGCCGACATCCGCAGCCGTTCGCTGGACCAATACGTGGCCAAGATCCGCGACGCCTTCGAGGACCATGGCCGCAAGCTGGACAGCCTGCGGACGATCCACGGCATCGGCTATTGGTACGAACCAGCCCCGGCCGGCGGGGAAAACGGCGGCCGAAAGACCCGCCGGGCTTGATTCCCGGGAGAACGCCGCCATTGGTGGGGGCATGGATATCCGTTGTTACCTCAAACCCAGCTGCGGCTGGAGCAACGGCGTGCGCGCCATCATGGCGAAGTACGCCCTGAACTACGTCGACGTGGACATCATCAACAACCCGGCGAACTACGCCGAGATGGTCGAGAAGTCCGGTCAGCGCCTCTCCCCTTGCGTCGAGATCGACGGCGTCATGCTGCCCGACATCTCCGGCGCCGAAGTGGAACAGTATCTCCTGGCCAATAAGCTCGTCGTCCCGAACGACAAGGCTCCGGCCGTGCCGATCGACGCCCCGTGCACCGACGAGGAGCACGAGAAGATGCGGATCAAGACGATCCGGTTTTTCTGAGCGCGTAAGCGCCTAGGTAGTGGCGGTTAGCGGTTGGAGGATAGATCCGGATCAACGGGAAACCGGAGACCGGATGTGAAGCCGTGCACAGGTGGCGCGACGGAGTCGCAGGTGACAGGCTGGCACGTGGGCCAGTGGACAAGGGGGTACGCGAGTATCGAGTATGGAGTATTGAGTATAGACTAGTTGAGGGCTCGAGGACTGGAGGGCTCGAGGACATGTATAGGCTTTGGGCGCTGATGTGTCACCAGCCGCCAACCGCTAACCGCCATTAACTGACATAGGTAGGGACGTGATCACTATCGCGTCCGCCCTGATGCCTAACGGATGCGATGTCATCGCATCCCTACCCGATGCAGCTAAGGCAGCACGCGGTGCTGCCCCTACCAATTGCATTTCTTGTCAACCGGCCAACGGGCCAACGGTTCAACTAACCATCCGGTTTCCCTTTGCGTTAATTCCAACCGCTAACCGCCATCCGCTAACCGCTAAAACCTTTTATTCGCCCTTCCCAGCCGCGAAATCGGCGAGCGAGTCGGCGACCCACTGGCGCTGTTCGCCGCTGAGTTCGGGGAAGATGGGGATGCTGAGCACTTCGGCGGCGAGCTGTTCGGAGACAGGCACGCGGTCGAAACCGCGATACTTCTGGTCGACGAAGCACTGCTGGCGATGGAGCGGGATCGGGTAGTAGATCTCGCAGCCGCTCTTGCGGCCGGTCAGGAAGGCCTTGAGCGCGTCGCGACGACCGCCGAGCACGCGGAGCGTGAACTGGTTCCAGATGCCCTGGCCGGAGTAGTCGACGGGGAGGAGGATCTTGGCGGCCTTGTCGAAGCCGGGACGGTTCTCGGCGATGCCACGCACGCCCTTCAGGGTCGTCTGGTAGAAGATCGCATTGCCCGCGCGCGCGCAATTGTACGACGGCAGGTGCGGGAGCTTGAGGTGCAGGAGCGCCGCCTGGAGCGGGTCCATGCGGAAGTTCGCGCCGACCTCGCGGTGGAAATACTTCGGCTGCATGCCGTGGACGCGGAGGATGCGGGCGCGCTCGGCGAGAGCGTCGTCCTGCGTCGTGACCAGGCCGGAGTCACCCATGCCGCCGAGGTTCTTCGAAGGGAAGAAGCTCGTCGCGCCGAAGTCGCCGGACGACATCGTCGATCGACCCTTCCAGCGGGCGCCCATGGACTGGGCGGCGTCTTCGATCACGCGGAGGCGATACTTCGTGGCGAAAGCCTGCAGGGCGTCGAGGTCGCCGGACTGACCGAAGAGGTGCACCGGCATGATCGCGCGGGTGCGCGGGCCGACCTTCCGGGCGGCGTCATCCAGGTCGATGTTGAAGTGGTGCGGGTTGACGTCGACCCAGACCGGCGTGGCGCCGAGGCGGGCGACAGAGCCGGCGGTGGCGAAGAAGGTGAACGACGGGATCAGCACCTCGTCGCCTTCGCCGATATCGAGCGCCATGAGCGCGAGCAGGAGCGCGTCGGTGCCGGACGAGACCCCGAGGGCGTGCTTCACGCCGAGGAACGCGGCGCAGTCCTTCTCGAAGGCCTCGAGTCGCGGGCCCATGATGAACATATTGGAGCGAAGGACCTCACGGAAGGCGTTCTCGAACTGCGCTTCGAGGGCGCGGTTCTGCGGGCCGAGGTCAAGGAGCGGGACGTTCGTCATGGCGCAGAGGGGTTTTCCCACCGTCGGCCCGCACGGGCAACATCATTCAGTCCGACGACGGGCGCGCCAGACCAGCCAGGCGCCGAAGGCGGCGAGCGGGAGCGTCCAGAA
>CALPIW020000166.1 GCA_943323725.2 Polynucleobacter meluiroseus
CCTTCAGGCGGAGCGAGGAAGGCTTGGTGGTGTCGGCGGCGATGGCGTTGAGCGAGGCGTCGAAGCGCTTGTCCTTCACGTGGGCGAGCGCGTCCAGGAGCAGCGGCGAAGCGCCCTGGGCGAGCTGGGCTTCCAGTGAGGCGAGCCAGTCCTGGGCGTTCACCTTGCCGGGCTGGGCGGCGATGGCGCGAAGCGCGGCCTGACGGACGGCGACCTTCTCGTGCGCGAGCATCCGGGCGATGCCCTGGGCGACGCCCGGCTGGCCGGCCAGCGCGGTGGCGAACTTACCTAAGGCGGCGACCTGCGTCGCAGAAGGCGCCGGCTGCGCGAGCCAACGGGCGAAGAGCGGCGCGATGACCTGATCGGCGTCGGCGGCCTTGCTGAGCGCGAGGTAGGCGTTCTTCGCCAAAGCAGCGTCCGCGGAATCGGCCTGGGCGACCGCGAACTTCAGCACGTCGGCGTAATCGGACTCCTTGACGCGAGTCTGCGAGACGATGCGCAGGAGACGGGCCTGCGCGACGGGGCCTTTGACGGTGGCGAGGTCGAGGGCGGTGAAACCGGCGAGACGCATGCCAGCGGTCAGGATGGCATGCTCGAGCACCAGGTCGGCCTCACGTGAGAGGAGCCCACGGATGGCTTCGGTGATGGCGGGAGACTTGGCCTCACGGAAAGTCAGGCCTTCGAGACCACGGCGGACGACCGCCTGGTCGGCCGACGCGAGCTGGGCGAGAAGTTCGGCGTCGGACTTCACCGGCGCGGGCGAGAACGGACGATGGGCCTTAGCAACGGCCTCATGCGCGGCCTTTCCTTCGGCGGTGCGACGCACGCGGTAGATCGCGCCGGGGACATTCGCCACGCCCTGCAGACTGGACGGGCAATGCGAATACCAAGTGCCGGTATCGACGATGAGCAACGAGCCGTCCGGGGCTTCGATGACGTCGGAAAGGTGCGCGCCCTTGCGGTCGAGGGTGAAGAACTCGTGCTCGGTCGCCTGATAGGTGGCGCCTTCGGGCTTCAGTTCGAAGCGCACGATCTTCTGGGAGTTATAGAATGAGACGAGGAGGTTGAGATGATCCGGAGACGCGGAAAGCGGGTGGTCGGCGGGGGCGACACGGTCGCCATGCTTCCAGAAAGCACAGCCGCTGGGGACGACGTGGCCGAGCTCCTTGAGGATCGGCATGCGCTCGTGGGTGCGCGGCAGGTCGGCGATGATGCGCAGGAAGTCGGGGCGCTCGTAGACGCCGCCGAGCTGCCACTGCATGAGGGTGTCGACGCGCGGGCTGCCGAAATAGAGGTCGACGGTGCCCACGACCTCGCCGGTCGGGGTGAAGTCGATGCTGGCCGGATTATCGGCGCAGCCCAGGGCATGCCAGCGGATGTCGGAACCGTCGGTCTTCATCGACCAGACGCCGCTGTTGAGGCCGGCGTGCACGAGCGTGCCGTCCTTCTGCTTCACGGTATGTCCCTTGCGACCGTGCGTCCAGTAGAGGCGACCGTCGGGGTGCAGGCGCGGGCCATGGCAGTCGGCGCCGTTCGCGGTCCAGGCGAAACCGTCCACGACGAGCTCGCGCTTCTCGGCCACGCCGTCGTCGTCCGCGTCGGTGAACTTCCAGATGCCGGGAGGCGAGGCGACGAAGAGGCTGCCGTCGGCCCAGCAACCGCCCTTGGGCACGGCGAGCTTGTCCGCGAAGACGGTGCTGCGTTCGAACACGCCGTCGCCGTCCCGGTCCTCGAGCATGAGGACGCGGTTCGGGAGGACGGCTTCGAACTTCTTCGGGCTCCAATTGACGCCAGCGGAGTCGCCCACGAAGAGGCGGCCACGGTCATCGACGCATCCCATGGTGGGATTGGCTACCATTGGAGAGGTGGCGGCGACGACCATTTCAAAACCCACGGGGAGCTTGTGCTTCAGCCCGCCCTGCGGCAGCTGATCCTTCGTCAGTTCGAGGAACTGCGGACGGTAAGCGTAGGCGGGAAATTCCTCGCCGTCGCCATGGCCGGCCGGCTTGGCGGCGCCCCACTTCTCTTTGAACTCGCCGAGCGGGTAGAGTTCGTAGCGACGGACGAACATCTCCGCGGCTTCGACCTGCAGGAGGATGCGGCCCTGGCTGGGCTTGCACTCGAAGGCTTCGTTCACCTTCACGCCGTTGACGAAGTACTGGAGCGTGTCGCCCTTGGCGATCACCTCGAAACGCGTCCACTCGCCCATGGGCGACTCGACGTCGTCCTTGCCGCGGAAGCCGAGGGTGTCCTTCCAATCGACGTCGCGCTTCTGCCAGTTGAGGCGTCCGGTCTTCATGGTCTCGCGCGGGGCGCCCGGGGTCCAGACCTTCTCCTTGTCGCGGTCGCGACCGACCTCGGCGCTGAGCGAGGTCTCGAGGACGGTGCCGTCGGCGAGCTTCGGCGAGAGGACGAGGATATCGCCCACGCCGCCTTCGATGATCTGGGCTTCGATGCTGGCCATCCAGCTGCCGCCCACGGCGCCCTGCGGTCCATAGCAGTGCACCAGGATGCCGTTGTCGCGCGTGGCCTTGGCGCGCTTGCCCCAGGTCTTGTCACCCCACTTGAACTCGATGACGAGGTGGTAGTCCTTGAAGCTGTCGAGGGTCGTGATGCCGCCGTAGCCGTTGCCACTGACGTGGAAGAGGCCGTCCGGCTCGAACTTGAAGACGTTCTTGGGATCGTCGACGATATCGGCCTTGGGGTTGAGGTGCATCTCGGCCTTTCCTTCGCGGAAGAGGTCGAGCACGTTCACTTTCTTGGTGACGGCCTGCGCGACGGGTTCCGGCGGCAGGACGATCTTGGCGACCGGCTCCTTGCTCTGCGCGGAAAGTCCGGCGACGGACAGCAGCGCGAACACGAAGGCGGCGAGGGGGTGGGTTCTCATGGGGTGAAAAAAGAAGAGCTTTGAAGGGCCTCTGATGTTCCAACGCTCTCGCCACTCTTCAACCCTTTCGCACCTAATGAGCGGAATAGGTCAATAGTGAGGCGGAATTAGAGGTAGGGCGGCCATTGCCATGGCCGCCGTTCGCCACCGAACGCTCAAAGGGAAACCGGAGACCGGATGAATGGCTGGGGCTTAATAATGACCGTAGCATCCTATCCGGTTTCCGGTCTCCCCTTGGCGCGTTGCCACTGGCCGACCACCCTACCCTCCATCCCACCCCTACCCCATACTCCATACTCTATACTCTATACTCGCACTTCTCTATACTCTCACTTCGGGCTTCAGCGCCACCACCGACGCCTTCAACTCCCGCGTCCGCACCCTCACGTCGCAGGTGGGATCCATCGGCGCACCGACGACGATCGTGACGCCCCGTCGATAGAACGGCCAGAGGCAGAATAAGATCATGTTCTGCACGGTGATCGAGAACGGCGTCACCCAACGACCCGGGTAATTGCCATAATGGAAATACACGGGGACCATCGGTACGCCGGCCTGCTGGGCGATGCGCACCGCGCCGGTCTTGAAGGGCAGCTCGGCGTCGCCCAAGGCTTCGACGAGTCCCGTCGGACAGATCGCCACCGTCTGCCCCTGCTTCAGCAACGCCACGGCATCATCGATCGAGACCTGGACGAAACCCCAGCGAAGCGCCCACTTCTTCAGGAACGGGAAAGAGAACACCAAGGGATGTACGAGCAGACGCGCCGAGGAACGGATCATCCCGAACAGGAACACGTCGCGATAGCTGTTATGAGTCCCGCACAGCAGCACCGGCCCCTCCGGCAAAGTCCCGACCACCTTCACCTCGCCGACCAGCATCCGCACCAGCGAAACCGCCGGGCGTGGACCAACATGCAAAGGCTCGCCTGCGGACATGGACGAACCATAGTCGCACCAACCCCGGAAGCAACCCCTACCCATGCGCCTGCTTATCTTGCTCAGCTTATTCGCGATGAACGTCCTCTCCGCCGCCGAGGAAAAGATCGTCATCTGGAAGATGGACGACGTCCGGGCCGGCGAAAAGAAACGCCTGCCCCAAGGCTTCAAGCGCTTGGCCGAATGGGCCAAAACCGAGAAGACCGTCGTGACGATGGGCGTCATCTGCGATTCCCTCGCCCAGCCCAACGCCGACGACGTCGCTTGGATCAAGGCCAACGCGGTCGAGAACGGCGGCGTGGTCGAGTTCTGGCACCACGGCTGGGATCACCGCAGCTGGACCGACGCCACCGGTAAGCAACAGTGGGAGTTCCGCGGCCCCGACGTCGCCACCCAGGCCAAGCACCTCAGGGATGCGCAGGCCATCTTCAAGCAGACCACCGGCCTGACCTTCCGCGTCTTCGGTGCGCCCTTCAACCAGGCCGACGACGCCACCATCGCGGCCATGGACGCCGTGCCCGAGATCACCCTCTGGATGTACCCGCCCAAGAACGAGACCAAGCGCAAGC
>CALPIW020000167.1 GCA_943323725.2 Polynucleobacter meluiroseus
CGGGGCGCACATGATGCCGTACTGGTGCACCTTGAGCATGCCGTCGATGACGGCGGCGGGGCCGCAGGCGTAGCCGATGCGGAAGCCGGTCATCGCAAAAGCCTTCGAGAAACCGTGGAGGAAGACCGTGCGCTCGCGCATGCCCGGCAGCGAGGCGATCGAGACGTGGTCGCCTTCGAACGTGAGCTCGGAGTAGATCTCGTCGGAAGCGACCAGCAGGTCCTTCTCGATGGCGAACTTGGCGATGGCCTCGAGCTTGGCGCGGTCGGCGGTGCCGCCGGTCGGATTGGTCGGGAAGTTCAGGACCAGCAGCTTGCAGCCGGGCTGCCAGGCGGCGCGGAGGGCGGCCGGATCGAGCGCGAACTGGTCGGCGGCGACGGTGCGGATCGGGATGGCCTCGGCGTGGCAGAGCGTGACGCTGGGAGCGTAGCTCACGTAGCAGGGCTCGTGGTAAAGGACCTTATCGCCGGGGTTCAGCACGGCGCGCAGGAGGATATCGAGGGCTTCGGAGACGCCGATCGTACCGAGGATCTCGGTCTCGGGGTCGTATTCCGGTCCGTAGTTACGGGCGACGTAGCGGGAGATCTCTTCGCGGAACTGCTGGGTGCCGCGGTTATCCGTATAGGACGTGCGACCCTTCTCCAAGGAAGCGATCGCGGCCTCGCGGATGTGGTAAGGCGTGACGAAGTCCGGCTCACCGATGCCGAGCGACACCGCGTCCTTCATCTTGGAGACGATGGCGAAGAAGTCGCGGATGCCCGACTTGGGCAAGGTCGCGACATGCCGCGCCACGAAACGTCCGGAGGAATCCATGGTCAGGCGTGGTTCAGGGGCTGACCGAAGGACGGTCGCGGCCGGAGCCGTCGGACGTGACGACGAAGCCGTCCTTCTTGTAGGCGCGGAGGAAGAAGTGGGTGGACGTGCCCTGGACGCCGTCGATACGGGCGAGACGCTCATGGACGAAGCCGGCGACCTTGTAGAGGTTATCCGCGGTGACGACGACCAGCAGGTCGTAGCCGCCCGACATGAGGTAGCAGCTCTCGACCTGCTCGAAGGCGGAGATGCGCTCGGCGATGGCGTCGAAACCGCCGACGCCTTCGGTGCGCACCTTGATCTCGATGACGGCGCGGACGCGATGCTCGGACTCGAAGCCGGGATTCAGCACCGGACGCATGCCCAGGAGGACGCCCTGCTGACGCAAGGCTGCCAGCTCGCGGTCCACGGCTTCGGCGCCGAGGCCGAGGATGCGGCCGATCTGGGCGGTATCGAGGGCTTCCCCGTCGAGGATGAGCTTGAGTACGGAGTTCATGGCGGAAATCAGGAAGCCGGGAGGGCGCGACGGGCGCGGACCGCGGCGGCGAGGCCGTCGAGGACGGGCACGGTCTGCTCGAAAGAGATGCAGGCGTCGGTGATGCTGCAGCCGTAGGCCGAAGCTTCCTTGCCCTTCCAATCCTGACGACCTTCGGCGAGATGGCTTTCGATCATCACGCCGGCGATGACGCGCGAACCCGCGGCGACCTGCGCGGCGATGTCGGCGGCGACGAGCGGCTGGCGGCGATGGTCCTTGGAACTGTTGCCGTGCGAGCAATCGATGACGAGGCGCGTCGAGAGACCGGCCTTCTGGATGCGGGCGGCGGCGTCGGTCACGAACTCGGCGCCGTAATTAGGTCCGGTGCGCGAACCGCCGCGCAGGATCACGTGCGCGTCCGGGTTACCCGAGGTCTGGAAGATGGCGACGACGCCGTCCTTGGTGACGGAAGGGAACCAGTGGGAGGAACGGGCGGAGAGACAGGCGTCGACGGCGACCTGGACCGAGCCGTCGGTGCCGTTCTTGAAGCCGACGGGCATCGACAGGCCGGAAGCCAGCTCACGATGGATCTGGCTTTCCGTGGTACGCGCGCCGATGGCGCCGTAAGCGACGAGGTCGGCCACGTACTGCGGCGTGATCGGGTCGAGGAATTCGGTCGCGGCGGGCAGGCCGGCTTCGGCGATCTGCGCGAGCAGACCGCGGGCGATGCGCAGGCCTTCGTTGATACGGAAGGAGCCGTCGACCTGCGGATCGTTGATGAGGCCCTTCCAGCCGACCGTGGTCCGGGGCTTCTCGAAGTAGACGCGCATGACGACCAGCAGCTCGCCGGCATGCTTCTTCGCTTCCTTCCGCAGCAAGGCGGCGTACTCCAAGGCGGCCTTGGGGTCATGGACGGAACAGGGGCCGACGATGACCATCAGACGGTCGTCCTGGCCGGAGATGACCTTGGCGGCGTCGCGGCGGGCGGTGGCCACGACCTCGGCGGCGCGCTCGGAGACCGGCAGTTCGGCGAGCACGAGGGCGGGAGACAGCAGGGGGTGCTGGCTGCGGATGCGTAGGTCGTCCGTATTCTGAGTCATCGGTAGGCGGGCTTTCCCGAGGGGAAAAGAGGGCAAATGAAGGGCTACCGGGGGCGGGTGTCAATGACGCGTCCCGAGTTGACGCGAGGGGCTTTCAGTATCAAAAGTGTCTCAAATCGGCATGCCCAAGCAACCCAACCCAGAATCCGCCGTCCAATCCGGAGCCTTCAAGGCGTTCATCGCCGAAAAGGGACTCCGGGCGACGCGCCAGCGGATGGCGGTGTTCGAGGCGGCCCGGTCAATCCAAGGGCATTATACGGCCGAGGACCTGCTCAAGAAAGCCCGCTCGCTCGACCGCAGCGTCTCCCGTGCGACGATCTACCGCGCCCTGCCCCTCCTGGTCGGCAGCAACGTCATCCGCGAGATGGACGTCGGCCGCGACCAGAAATACTACCTCGCCGAAGCGGGCAGTGCCACCTTCCGCGCCCAGCTGATCTGCGAGAACTGCGACTCGATCGTCGAAGTCGACGCGCCGTTCATGGAATGGTACGGCAAGGCCGTGGCCGCCAAGCACGGCATGCGCCCCATCTCCCAGAAACTCCAGGTCACCGCCGCCTGCCTCAACGACCGTTGCCCGCGCCGCAAGCCCGCCCGCTCATGATCACCTACCCGACCGCCTCCGTCTTCCCTCCCCTGCCCCTCGGCGGGACGCCCCTCTCCGCGCTGCAGCAGGAAGTCATCGCGTTGAAGAAGGCCAAGGACGCCCTCATCCTCGCGCACAATTACCAGTGCGAAGACATCCAGGGCGTGGCGGACTACGTCGGCGATTCCCTCGGCCTCGCTTACAAGGCCGCCGAAGCCAAGCAGTCCACCATCGTCTTCTGCGGCGTGCACTTCATGGCCGAGACGGCTAAGATCGTGAACCCCACGCGCCGCGTGCTGCTGCCTGATCTCGCCGCCGGTTGCTCGCTCGCCGATTCCTGTCCGGCGGAAAAGCTCGCCGCGGCCAAGGCCAAGGACCCTTCCCTCTACGTCGTCGCGTACATCAATTGCAGCGCCGCCGTGAAGGCGCTCTGCGACGTCATCGTCACCAGCGGCAACGCCTCCAAGATCGTCAGCCGCGTGCCCGCCGACCGGAACATCCTCTTCGTGCCCGACCAGAACCTCGGCCGCTGGGTCTCCGGCAAGACCGGCCGCGCGATGCAGCTCTGGCCCGGCAATTGCTACGCTCACGTCCAGTTCACGCCCGGCGCCTTGCTCCGCACGAAAGCGGACCATCCGGGCGCGCCGGTCGTGGCGCATCCCGAGTGCACCGAAGCCGTCCGCGACCTGGCCGACATGGTCTGCTCGACCGAGCTGATGGTCGGCTGGTGCAAGGAGCAGACCGCGAATACCATCATCATTACGACGGAATCTGGGATGATTCATCGGCTCCGGAAGGAAGTGCCCGGCAAGACGTTCGTCGCCGCGCCGACCGATCGCTGCTCGTGCAATGATTGCAAGTTCATGAAGATGAACACGCTGACGAAGGTCCGCGACTGCCTGCGGGACGGCACGCCGGAGATCTTCCTGCCTGAAAACGTTCGTGCCGCCGCCGAGGTCCCGCTGCGTCGCATGCTCGATTGGAGCAAGTGAGAGAGACGGAGACGCCTGCTCAAGACGAGCGGTGGGGTGAAAAACTTTTTACCAAAGTTTGACAATTCGTAATATTATAAAACCCTTGAGGGTACGGACAAATCCTTAGGCTGGTCGCTGACGAGCCAAGGAACTGCCGGACCCAGCAACCCACTTATGAAAATCGACCTCGACCCCTCCGCCTTCACCTCCAAGGACGCCTACGTCCGCGCCGCCCTCTCGAAGGCCCGCGACCTGGCCGTGCAGGCTTGGGAAGACGAGCACAGCGAACGCCAGTCGCTCATCGAGCGCGAAGTCGCCGGACTCTCGAAGCCCGAGCTGGCCAAGCGCCTGATCAAGCTCCTCTCCCGCCCCAACCGCGCCCGCGCCCAGATCTCGGACAGCATGCGCAACAAGGCCCAGGCGATGCGCC
>CALPIW020000168.1 GCA_943323725.2 Polynucleobacter meluiroseus
GGGCTGGGGTCCCTGGGGTTACTGCCTCTACCGCGGCGACGTGACGATGGCCCACGCCAACGGTGCTGGCTCGATCGCCCTCCGCGCTACGGATGCCGCCCGCTTCGGCTATTGCCTCGCCCAGGGCGGACGCTGGCAGGATCGCCAACTCATCCCGGCCGATTACATCAAGCTCTGTCAGCAGTCTCTGCCCTATAACCCTCACTTCCCCTTCAGCCTGCAGTTCGAACATAACCAAGCGGGCCAGATCGTCGGCGCTCCTCGCGACGCCTTCTACAAGACCGGCGCCGGCGGCTTCTGCCTCTACGTCGTGCCTTCGCTCGATCTCGTAATCTACAAGATGGGCGGCAAGGACGGCCAGTGGAACCCCGACCTGACGCGCATCCCGCAGCCGGCCGACAACTTCGGCACGCACACGACCCCACCGGCCCCGCCTAAGAACGGCGCCTTCGAGAACTACAGCATCCCGCGCATCCTCGAGATGGTCTGTCAGGCGACCATCCGATAAGGCTTCAGGCGGCCTTCTTCTTGCCTTTGCCCTTCTTGGCGGACTTGGACGACCCTTCGGCCTCCTCGCCTTCGCCTCCCTTGCCTCGCGGGAGGTTAGCGGCGTCCTTCTGCGGAAGGAATTTCGCCAGCTCGGCCTTCTTGGCGGACAAGTCCGGCTTCCCGGCCAGGTTGACATGTTCCAGCGGGTCGGAGGAATTGTGGTAAAGCTCTTCGCTGCCGTCGGCATAACGGATGTAACGCCAATCCTCCGAACGGACGGCATGATTGCCTTTCATCCAGGTGGTCACGGCAGGCAGTTTCCACTCCGCCTTGGGATCACGCAGCAGCGAGGTGATGTCGGCCCCCTCTAGGTGCGCCGGCGCCGGGATGCCGGCCAAAGCGCAGAGGGTCGGATAGATGGAGGCGTAATCGACCGGTCGCGCACAAAGACCGCCCGGCGCGGTGACGCCCGGCGCCTTCCAGATGAAGACGGTGCGGGTGGGCTCTTCCCAGAGCGCGAACTTCCGCCAGTGCTCCTTCTCGCCGAGGCTCCAGCCGTGATCGCTCCAGAGACAGATGATGGTGTTATCCTTCTCCGGCGACTTCTCCCAGGCATCGATGAGCCGCCCGATTTCATAGTCGCAATAGGCGATGGTGGCCAGATAGGCCTGCACGGCTTCCTTCCATCGGCCGGACTTCAACATCGCGGCGTGATCGGTCGTCGGCTTGGCGATCTTCACGCCGGCCGCCGGGACGTCGCCGAGGTCGCCTTCGATGTGCGGAGGCAGCTGGATCTGGTCCAAGGGAAAGAGGTCGAACCACTTCTTGGGCACGTTCCAAGGCATGTGCGGCTTGACGAGGCCGGCGGCGATGAACCACGGCTTGTCGTGCTTCTGGGACATCTTCTCGATGCACCAGGTCACGACGCCATGGTCCGCCATCTCCTCGTCGGTGCCCGCAAGGGGCGCGAACTTGATGCCGCCGACGCCATCGTTCTTGGCCTCCGGATGCAATTTCATGGGTCCGCCCTTGCCCGGGAAATATTCGTCGAAATGACCGCCCCGATCGCCGGCCCCGTGGTAGATCTTACCGGCCCCGAAGACGGCATAGCCGTTCTTGGCGAGATGGCTGTTCAGCAATTTGTCTTCACTGATGCCGGGGCGCCAGTCCTGATTGTTCTCATAGCAACCGGTGCTGCTCGGACGCAGGCCCGACATGAGCGAGGCGCGGGAAGGATTGCACGACGGCGCGGTGCAATAAGCCTGGCTGAAGGCGACGCCCAGCTTGGCGAGGCGATCGATGTTCGGGGTCTTGGTCTGCGGATTACGTCCGAGGAAACCGACCCAATGGTTCAGGTCGTCGATCGGAATGAAGAGGATGTTCGGCTTCTTGCCCGGCTCGGCGGCGGCCAACGTGACGAGGGTCAGCAACCAGAGGCATAGCGTTCGCATCCGGCCAATCTGTCGATATCGGATGGGCTGTAAAGACGAGGTTACACGGGAAGATTGCATCCCGACGACGGCCTTCCATCCTGCCGACATGCGAACCCCTGCGCTGCTGCTGTCCCTGATCGCCTGGCTTACCCTCCCGGCTGCCCAGCCGAACGTGCTGCTCATCATGGTCGACGACATGGGCTGGGCCGACCTCGGCTGCTATGGCAGCGAGATCCCCACCCCGAACCTCGATGCGCTCGCCCAGAAAGGCGTGCGCTTCACCCAATTCTACAACACGGCCCGCTGCAGCACGACCCGCGCCTCCCTCCTCACGGGTCTCTACCCGCATCAGGCTGGCATGGGCCACCTCGACGGCATGCGCCTGCCGGAATCGCTCGGTACCCACGGCCGCCTCCACGACCGCGCGGTCACGATCGCCCAAGTCCTCGGGTCCGCCGGCTATCACACTTCGATGGTCGGCAAATGGCACCTCGGCCAACAATCCGGCACGACACCTTGGAACAAAGGCTTCCAACGGTCGACGACGACGCGCTTCGGTGAGTTATATTTCCCTAACGAGAAACATAAGCCGGGCACGGAATTCGTCTACCTCGACGGACAGGAAACGCCGGCGGCATCCCCCAAGGTCGGCACGGGCGAATGGTACTCGACCTTCATGTTCACCGATTGGGCCCTGAAGTTTGTCGACGACGCGAAGCAGCAGCAGAAGCCGTTCTTCCTCTACTTCGCCCACGGCGCCCCGCACTTCCCGCTCAAGGCGCCCGCCGACGTGATCGCGAAATACCGCGGGAAATACAAGGCCGGCTGGGATAAGTTCCGCGCCGCCCGCCATGCGAAGCAGCTCGCGATGGGCCTGGTCGACCCGAAATGGCCCCTGTCGGCCCGCCCGGAGGAAGTCGCCGCCTGGGATTCCCTTTCGCCGGAAGACCAGGACCGCTTCGACCACATGATGGCCACCTACGCGGCGATGCTCGACTGCGTCGACCAGAGCGTGGGCCGCATGGTCGCCGGCCTCAAGGAACGCGGGATGCTCGATGACACGCTGATCCTCTTCCTCAGCGACAACGGCGGCAACGCCGAGGGCGGCCCCCGCGGCATCACGCTGGGCGACGAGATCGGTTCGGCGAACTCCCAAGTCTTCCTGGGCATGAGCTGGGCCACGCTCAACAACACGCCGTTCCGACGCTACAAACACTTCACGCACGAGGGAGGTATCAGCTCGCCGCTCATCGCCCACTGGCCGAAGGGCATCCCGGCCGAACGTCACGGCAAGCTGGAGCCGCAACCGGCCCACCTGATCGACGTGATGGCCACGGCGGTCGACCTCTCCGGCGCGACCTATCCGGCGACTTTCGCCGGCCATCGCATCCTGCCGATGGAAGGGATCAGCCTACGTCCGGCCTTCGCCGGGACCCCGCTTCACCGTGTGAAGCCGATCTTCTGGGAACACGAAGGCAACCGTGCCGTGCGCAGCGGCCCCTGGAAAGCAGTGATGAAACTCAAGGGTGAGTGGGAACTCTACAATATCGATGAAGATCGCACCGAACAGCACGACCTGATCGGCGTCAACAAGGCCGTCGCCGGCCTGCTCATCCGGCAGTGGAACGACTGGGCGGCCACGAGCTTCGTCGACCCCTGGACCGGCCCCGCCCGTAATAACTGGGGCGAGGAACCGCGTCCGGGCAAGAAGGCGAAGAAGTAGGCTTACTTGCCCGCCGGCAGTTCGACCACGTGGGCGTAGAAGGCGATCTGGTCGTATTCCTTCTTATGATTGCCGAAGCCCCGGCGTAACGTCGTCCGTAGGGCGTTCGTGCCCCCGGCCTGCATGATATCTGGTCCTTCCGCCGCCAGCGCCTCGGCGGACTTGGTGCCGGGCCGGACGACCGCGATGTGACCCGGGCGCGTGGCGTCCGGATTCTTAAGCGAAGCCAGCACGAGCCGACCGTCGTTGGCCGCCGACTGCGCCGCGGCGCCATCGACGAGACGGACCCAGCCGGCCTTCTTGCCGGCATCGGACGCCAACCAATCGAACTGGGCGTTGGCGAGGAGCACGACGCCATGCTCAGGCGGACGGAGCAACGGGATCGTCAGTCGATCCGCGACGGCGGCCACGAACTGACTGCAATGGGTATGCTTGCTCTTGGCATCCTTGATGGGCTGTCCGGTCGGGAGTCCGGTCTTCCAATCGACGATCGCTCCCGGTAGCCAAAGTTTGTCGACCTCCATGGCTTCGAGTCGCTTCCAGAGCTCCTCGGTCGGCCCCTTGCTCCGGGCGGTCCAGCGCGCCGCTTTCTCGACCAAATGCTCCAAGCCCACGGTCTGCTCGGGATGCGGACTCGAAATGAAGACCCGACCAAGCCCGTAAGCAGCCCGCGCCATGGCGGGCGCGTTCACCATCACGCCGAC
>CALPIW020000169.1 GCA_943323725.2 Polynucleobacter meluiroseus
GTCATCGTCGGCGCGCTCGGCTACTTCGTCGATATCTACGACCTGACCTTGTTCATGACCGTGCGTGAACAGAGTCTGCGCGATCTCGGCTTGGAGCATCTCATCAAGGGCGGCCAGTGGTACCATGACCTGATGTCCTGGCAGATGGCCGGCATGCTCCTCGGCGGCATCTTCTTCGGCATCCTCGGAGACCGCATGGGCCGCCTGACCACGCTCTTCGGCTCGATCCTGCTTTATTCCGTCGCGAACATCGCGAACGGACTCGTCGACAGTTTCGGGGCCTATGCGTTCTGGCGTTTCGTCGCCGGACTCGGCCTGGCCGGCGAACTCGGCGGCTGCATCGCGCTGGTTTCCGAATCCTTGTCGAAAGAGCGTCGCGGTTACGGCACGGCGGTGGTGGCCACCGTCGGCGTCTTCGGCGCGGTCGTCGCCGGCTATATGGCTGACCATGTGGACGCCATCGGCGCCTTGGTCGGGACGGAAGGCTGGCGCATGAGCTACTTCATCGGTGGTGGCCTAGGCTTGCTGCTGCTGCTGCTCCGCGTCGGGGTCCATGAGTCCGGCATGTTCCATCACGCCAAGGAGAATGGCGCCGAAGGCGACGTGAAGCGCGGAGACTTCCTCGCTTTGTTCACGTCCCGTGACCGGTTCGTCCGTTACGCCCGCTGCGTACTGATCGGCCTGCCGACATGGTATATGATCGGTATCCTCGTCCAGCGCGCCTCCACGGTCTTCGCGCCGGCGTCGGCCATCACCGGCGAGCCCGTGAAGACGAACTGGGCCGTCGCGGCTTTCTACCTCGGCCTGACCTTCGGTGACCTCGCGAGCGGCGTCGGCAGCCAGCTGCTCCGCTCCCGCCGCAAGGTGGTCGCCGGCTTCCTGGCCTTCAGCCTGGCGTGCGTCGTGCTCTATCTCTTCGGCGCCGATGGCTGGACCTCCGCGGCCTATTACCGCCTGATCTTCCTGATGGGCCTCGGCATGGGCTATTGGGCTCTCTTCGTCACGATCGCGGCCGAGCAGTTCGGCACCAACCTGCGCGCCACGGTGGCGACGACCGTGCCGAACTTCGCGCGCGGCTCGCTCGTCTTGCTCACCTTCGGCTTCACGCAGCTCACCGGCACCAAGGAGCTCCCGTTCCTGGCGCCCTCGCTCGCGGGCGCGGTCCTCGGTGTGATCTGTTTCGGCGCCGCCTTCTACGCCCTCTGGGGCATGGAAGAGACCTTCGGCAAGGACCTCGACTATCAGGAGCAGAAGTAAGCGTCGCCGCTTACTTCTTGGCCGGGGCGGGCGCGTCGGCCACGCAGCGGAGGCCGGCGTGATTCGTCGATGTCAGCGTGTCGAGGCCCTGGCGCGAGGTCGGCCGGTAGCGGAAGCAGTAGCCTTCGTCGCAGAGCCAGGATCCGCCGCGGATCACGTGCTGGCCGAAGCCGGTCTTCTCGGGGTCGTGGCCGATGGCCGGTCCGATGGGGCCGTCCTTGGGCGAGACCTTGTAGTAATCGAGGCCATACCAGTCTTCGCACATCTCCCAGACGTTGCCGGAGATGTCGTAGAGGCCGTAACCGTTGGGCGGGAAGGACCTGGCCGGAGCCACGGCGGTGAAGCCGTCGGCGCCGCTGTCGCGTTCCGGGAACTTACCCTGCCAATGGTTGCTCATGATCTTGCCGTTCGGACGTTCTTCGTCGCCCCAGACGTAGGGCTTGTCCTTCAGTCCGCCGCGGGCGGCGAACTCCCACTCGGCCTCGGTCGGCAGGCGCTTGCCCGCCCACTTGGCGTAAGCCTGGGCATCCTTATAGGTCAGGCAGACCACCGGATGGTCCATGCGTTGCTCGATCGACGAGGCCGGTCCGTCCGGATGACGCCAGTTGGCGCCGGCGGTGAACTTCCACCAAGGCAGGTCGGCGCCGCCGCACTGGAAAGGGTTCACGCCGGAGACGCGCTGGAAGACGAGCGAGCCGCCTTTCAGGTATTCCTTCGGAGCGTTGGGGAATTCGCGCGGATCGAGATCCTTCTCGGCGTCGGTCACGTAGCCGGTGGCGTCGACGAACCGCTTGAACTGGGCGTTGGTCACCTCAGTGACGTCCATCCAGAATCCTTTGATCATGACCGCATGCGCCGGGGCTTCTTCCGCGTGCTTCTCATCGGCCTTGTCGGTGCCCATCGTGAATTCTCCTCCAGGGATCCAGGCCATACTGGCCAGGGGATCCTCCGCCGAGGGGCGGAGGCCGAGCAAGATGAAGGGGGCGGCCATGAGCACGATGGCGATCGTGATGATCCAGGTCTTGGCCTGACTCGCAGGACTGGGGCGGGCGTCGTTTTCCATGGGGGTGCTCTTTTTTACGAAAGGGGCAGGGCAGGGCGAACCTTTTACGGGGCGGGGCGGATATCGCCTCGCCCAGCGGGTCTTTTCTGCCTTATCCAAGGCGCATGAGTTCGACCCAAGAAGAAGTCCTCCAGATCTTCCGCGATTCCAAGGCCCTCCTGACCGGCCACTTCGTCCTCCGCTCCGGCCTGCACAGCGGCCATTTCTTCCAGTGCGCCCAGGTCTGCCAGCACATGGACAAGGTCACCCGCCTCATCGAGCTGCTCCGCCCGAAGCTCGCCGCTCATCCCTGCGACACCGTCCTCGCCCCGGCGATGGGCGGGCTGGTCGTCGGTCAGGAGATCGCCCGTCAGCTCGGCGTGCGCTTCGTCTTCGCCGAAAAGGAGAACGACAAGCTGGTCCTTCGTCGTAACTTCACCTTCCGTCCTGGCGAGCGCGTGATCGTCGCCGAAGACGTCGTCACCCGTGGCGGCCGCGCCCAGGAGTGTCTGGACATCCTCAAGGCCGCTGGCGCCACCGCCGTCGGCGTGGCTTCCCTAGTCGACCGGTCGGCCGGTCAGACCAAATTCAGCGTCCCCTTCATTTCTTTGCTGGAGTTGAACTTCCCGACCTACGCGGCCGATGCGGTGCCCGCCGAATTGGCGAAGCTGCCGGCGACCAAGCCGGGTTCCTAAGCCGCCGGTCCGTCGGGCGGTATTTTGGCTTAAAAACGAGGGCTAAGGGTGCCTTTGACGCCTTGTGCCTTGCACCAAGGCGGGGGCTTCCCTACGCCAAACCACTCACTTTCCATGGATCGCAAGAACTTCTTCCTGGGTATGGCCTGCATCGTCGGCGCCTTCGCCCTTTTCTTCCTCACCAAGCCGGCCACCCCGCCTCCGGGCGCCACGCCTGCCCCGGCCGCCGCCGTCGCCCCCGCCGCTCCGGCCTTGGTCGCCAAGCCGGCGACCACCTTGCCCACCTCCGGTCAGTCCGCTCGTCCGGTGCCGCTTGAGTCGGCCAAGTCCTTCATCCTCGAGAACGAACACCTCAAGGTGACGCTCACGGACCGCGGTGGCGCCATCCGGGAAATCCGCCTGAAGAAGGAATTCGCCGACGTCACCAAGCAGGGCGTCGTCATCTTCAACGCCGGTAACGATGAGTCGGCCCTCGCTCTTGCGGTGAAGAATCCCCTCACCGGCAAGCTCGAGACGCTCCTCTCCGAATTCGTCGCCCAGCCTGGCGCCACCGCCGATAGCATCACCCTCGTCGGCGGGCTCGCCGATGGCACCCGCATCGAGCGCACTTTCACCCTGACGGCCAAGGCTGGTGCCGCGACCGAACCTTACTCCCTCGGTTTCGTCACCAAGGTCATCCCGGTCGCCGGTAAGCCCGCCGCCACGGTGTGGATTTCCTCCGGCTGCTGGCAGCCGACCGAAGGGGATTCCGCCAACCAGTTCCTGTCCGTGCTCGCTTATGATGGCGAAGACCTGACCCGCGTCGGCCTCGACGTGTTCACTGATTCCAGCGGCTTCTTCGGTCTCGGCGCCCATAAGGCTCAGGCCGACCACGCGGTCGCGTCCGTCGCCAAGCCGCTCCTGTGGGTCGCCTCCGGCAACCAGTTCTTCTCCTCGATCATCCATCCGGCCGACGCCTCCGCCCGTGGCGCCCGCACCGAAGTGCTCGTCCTGCCCGTCGGCTTCGAAGGCGGTAAGCGCGGCCTGCAGGCCTTCGCCTCCTGGGAGCCTGTCCCCGCCGCCGACCTCTCCCGTACCTTCGCGGGCGAATTCTTCGTCGGCCCGAAGGAATACGCGCGCGTCGCCGCTCTTCCGGATGGCCAGGTCGCCGTGCTCCAGTTCTCGAAGCTCCTCGGCTTCATCTCCTTCGGCGCCGTCTGCAAACTTCTCCTCGCCGTCCTCGGCGGTGTGCATTGGCTGCTTGAGTGGAGCGGCGCCTGGTCCTGGGGTTGGGCGATCGTCCTGCTGACCTGCCTGATCAAGGTCATCACCTGGCCGCTGACCGCGATCCAGATGAAGGCCGCGAA
>CALPIW020000170.1 GCA_943323725.2 Polynucleobacter meluiroseus
CCAGCAATACTCGGCGTCGACGTTCTCGGGGCCGAACTCTTCGCCCAGGATGCCGTGATCCGGGTAAGCCGCCTTGATGGCCGCGCGCATCTGGCGTTCGGCTTCCTTGTCGGCGACGGTCACAGGCGTGCCGTCGGGCTTGATCTCGACCTCGGTCTCGACGCGCGCGTAGGCCGCGAGCAGGACCGCGCGGGCGATGTCCGCGAGTTTCCCGGCGAAGGCCTTGAGCTCTTTCTGACGCGCTTCCGGAAGCATGTCCCAGAGGTAAGCCCGGACGGCCCCCGCTCCAAGCGAAAAGCCCTCCGCAGGCTTGAACCGAGGCTGATTTCGGCGAGACTCCGCGCATGCGGCTCACCTCTTGGCTCGTCGGCCTGCTGGGCGTCGCGACTTCGGTCTGCGCGGCCCAACCTTGCCGCATCGAGGTCGTCGAACAAGGCGACGGTTGGCCCGTGCCCGGCGTCGAACTCCGCACGGTCCACGGCGTGCGGCTCGTCTCCGACAACGCCGGGCTGATCGCCTGCGACCTCCCTGAACTGATGGGCCGCGAGACTTGGTTCACGGTCAGCGGCCACGGCTACGGCGTGAAGGCGGACGGGTTCGGCTATGCAGGAGTCCGCCTGACGCCCACGCCGGGCCAGACGCTCAAGGTCACGGTCGCGCGGACGATCCTCGCGCGCCGTCTCGGTCGCCTCACGGGCGCCGGCCTGTTCGCGGAATCTCAGAAACTCGGCGAGCAGCTCGACTGGCAGGAAAGCGGCGTGCTCGGCGCGGACAGCGTGGTGACCGCGGAGTATGCCGGCCGGCTCCACTGGTTCTGGGGCGACACGAACCTCGCGCACTACCCGCTGGGGATCTTCAACGTCTCCGCCGCCACGACCGAAGGCTTCACGCCTCCCGAGCGTCCGCCCCTGCGGCCGCCCTATGCCTACTTCACGAAGCCCGACACGACTCACCGTGAGCGCCGACCCGTCGGCGTAGCCGAGGTCCCCGGCGACGGGCCGACCTGGCTCTGGGGGGCGGTGACATTACCCGACGCGCAGGGCCGACCGCATCTGGTGGCCACGGCGGTGAAAGTGCGCGGCACGATGGAGGCTTACCGCTGGGACTTGGTCGAGTGGGACGCCGCGGCGAGCCGCTTCCGCCCTCTGTCGACGGTGTGGACGCGCTCCGCGCAGAGCCCGAAACCGCCCTTGCTGCCCGAAGGTCACGCCGTCCCATGGACCGACGAAGCCGGCGTGCGCTGGATGCTCTTCGGCGAGACCTTCCCGAAACTACGCGTGCCCGCGACCTACGAAGCCTGGCGCGACCCTTCGAAGTGGGAGCCGGTCGCGACTCCCGCTGGCGCGACCACCCCGGACGGACGCCTGATCAAGGCGCATCGTGGCCATGTCGCCTGGCATCCGTGGAGCCGCCGCTGGCTGGCGATCTTCACCGAGCACGGCGGTAAGTCTTCGTTGCTCGGCGAAGTGTGGCTGGCGTCCGCGCCCGGTCCGTTCGGTCCGTGGACCGACGCCCGCAAGGTGGCGTCGCATGACCAGATGTCTTTCTATAACCCGGTCCTGCATCCGGAGTCCTTCCGCGCGGACTCGCCGGTGATCCATTTCGAAGGCACCTACACGACGTCTTTCTCCGGCAATCAGCAGCCGCCGCCGCGCTGGGAGTACAATCAGGTGCTCTATCGGGTCGATCTCTCCCTGCCGCCCTTCGCGAAGGGAAAATAAGCCCGCCCGCTTGACGCGACCGTGCTCGTGCAAGATGGTGGGCCGATGGACGAAGCCACCCAACGCCTGCTGGCCGCGCGCCGCCGCCCGGACCGGCGCGCGTTGCTGCGGCAGCGCTGGGACCAGCTCTTCTTCCTGCATTGGCGCGTCGACCCCGCGGCCGTCGCCCGGATCCTGCCGCCGGGCCTGACGCCCGACCTCTTCGAAGGCGAGACCCACCTGGGGATCGTCGGCTTCCGCATGCTCGGCGTCCGTCCCGAGGGTCTGCCCGCCCTGCCCTGGCTTTCCCACTTCAACGAACTGAACGTCCGCGTCTACGTGCGCGACGCCTCCGGCGAACCGGGCGTATGGTTCCTGTCGCTGGACTGCGACCGCGGCCCGGCCGTGCGCATCGCCCGCACGTTCTTCGGCCTGCCCTATGAGCACGCCCGCCTCACGCATCGGCCGTTCGGCGAACGCTGGACGATGGACTGCCAACGCGAAGGGTTTGCGCACGCCGCGCGTTACGCCTGGAAGGCGCTGACGCCGCCCGCGCCCGCCGAACCGGGCACGCGACTCTTCCACCTCGCCGAGCGTTATAACTTCTTCTCCGTCCGCGGCGGCCGGCTGCTCCGCGGCCAGGTCCATCACGCGCCTTACGAACTCAGCCTCGCCCAGCTGACCACCTGGAGCGAACAGCCGGTGGAGTGGGACGGCTTCCCGCTCGCCGGCCGCGCCCCGGATTACGCGCATTGCAGCGCGGGCGTCGACGTCGAGGCCTTCAGCCTCGTGCCTGGTCATGCGTAAGAAGCTCCGCGAATACCGCCACGCGGTCTGGGACTGGAACGGCACGCTCCTCGACGACACGTGGCTGTGCTGCGCGTCCCTCAACCGCCTGCTCGCGGAGGACGGTCATCCGTCCGTCGACCCGGTGCGCTACCGGGAGATCTTCCAGTTCCCGGTCATCAAGGTCTACCAGGCCATCGGCTTCACGCCCGACGAAGCCTCCTTCCGCGCGATGTCCGTCCGTTTCATGGCGGCCTACGAAGCTCGGAAGACGGAATGCCGCCTGCACGACCACGCCGAGACGCTCCTCGCCGGACTCTCCGCCGCCGGGCTGACGCACTCGGTGCTCTCGGCCTACGAACGCACGCTGCTCGCGGACACCCTCGCCCACTACGGACTCGACGGTCGCTTCCGCAAAGCCTGCGGCGGCGACGACATCCATGCCGGCAGCAAGGAGGACCGCGCCCGCCGGCACCTCGCCGACCTGGGAGTAAGCCCGGAAGACGTCATCTACTTCGGCGATACGGCCCACGATGCCGAAGCGGCCGCGGCCATGGGGGTCGACTGCGTGCTGACCGCCCACGGCCACCAGCACCGGGCGCGCCTCGAGGGGCTGGGTCCGCGGATCGTGGACGGATTCGCCGAACTGCTGACCGAACTCTGAGGCGAACCAAACCCCCTCCGCGGGGTCAAATCATCTGCCCCTCCGCGTTTTGGTTGCCCTGAGACGGTCGGCTGGGTTCTTATCCCCACCCCACCCCATGGCTCTCGTAGCGGACCAATCCCCCGGCACCCCGGATATTTCCGGCACCCCGTGGCTCGTCCTGACGCTCGCCATCCTGGTGGCTTTCTCCATCTACCTGATCCTTCGCTCCAAACGTAAAACCATGGCCCACACCCCCCAGAACTCCGACGCCAACGAAGAGATCGATGACGTCAAGAAGGCCAGCGCCGAAGGCTTCGGCTCTAACGAGCAGGTCTTCCCGCCCAGCGCCGCGTTCGTCGCCAAAGCCCGCGTCAAGGGCATGGACGGCTATAACGCCCTCTATCAGCGCTCGATCCAGGACCCCGACGGCTTCTGGGCCGACGAAGCCAAGGAGCTGACCTGGTTCCAGCCATGGACGAAGGTGGTCGACGAATCCAAGAAGCCGTTCTTCCGCTGGTTCGTGGACGGCAAGACCAACGTCGCCTACAACTGCCTCGACGCGCAGGTCGCCAAGGGCCTCGGTGACAAGGTCGCGATCGTCTACGAAGGCGAGCCCACCGCCGACGGCAAGGCCGTCGAGGTCCGCCGCCTCACCTACCGCCAGCTACTCTCCGAAGTCAGCCGCTTCGCCAACGTGCTCAAGGGCATGGGCCTCCAGCGCGGCGATACGGTCGCGATCTACATGCCGATGGTCCCCGAGCTCGCGATGGCGGTCCTCGCCTGCGCCCGCCTCGGCATCGTCCACTCGGTCGTCTTCGGCGGGTTCTCGGCCGAATCCATCCGCGACCGCGTCAACGACGCGAAGTCGAAGGCGGTCATCACGATGGACGGCGGCTACCGCCGCGGGAAATTCCTGCCGCTCAAGCAGACGGTCGACGAAGGCGTGAAGGACTGCCCGACCTGCGCCCACGTGCTCGTGCTCCAGCGCCACCCGGGCAAGCCCGACGCGGGCTGCGTCATGCAGGCCGGCCGCGACGTCTGGTATCACGAGGCCGCCGCCCAGGTCACCGACCAGTGCGAGGCGGTCCAACAGGAAGCCAACGAGATGCTCTTCCTGCTCTACACTTCCGGCTCCACCGGCAAGCCCAAGGGCATCATGCACAGCGTGGGCGGCTACATGGTCCACGCCTACTCGACCA
>CALPIW020000171.1 GCA_943323725.2 Polynucleobacter meluiroseus
CTCTTCGATGGCCGCGTGCGTGACCGCGTGCTCGCGGGCGAGCTTCTCCACGGCGTCGGCGATGCGACCGAGGCATTCGTAAGGCTCGAGCTTCGGTCCGAGTTTCACCGTGACGCTGGCGAGCAGGCGCATCGGCTCGGCGCGCGCGTCGATGACGGCCAGGCCGGTGCCGCGCAGGGAAGGGTCGATGCCGAGGATCACCGCGCGGCAGCCGCGCGCGGCGGCCGTGGCCGCGGCCTTGCGGGCGCGGGGCGCCGGAGCGCCCGTCGGGGTCGACGCGACGCCGCGGAGCTTGTCCGTCCAGAGCGAGCGCGATGATTTCCGGGCCATGCCGAGACGATGGCCGCTCGTGACCTGATTTCGACAGCAAAAGCGGCGGCGATGGATTGCCAAGGACCGCGCGCATCCTAGCGTGGGCGGATGCGTACGATGCTGCTCCTCGCCGGCCTCGCCTGGGCGGCGTCCGCCGTCGGCGCCGAGCCGGCCGTGCAGCGTCGCGAGCCGCCCGCCGGCGAAGCGATCGCCCTGCGCGCGAGCGGCAAGCTGGACCCCAGGCTCGTCCCCGAGTGTTCGGCGCTCTGGCCGAGTCCGACGCAGCCCGGGGTCTTCTGGACGCTTTCCGATTCCGGCGCCAAGCCGCGGATCACCCCCGTGCGGGCCGACGGGTCGAGGGTCGTCGGCCCCGGCGGCTACTGGGACGGGCCGATGCTGCGTGGCGCCACGAATGTCGACTGGGAGGCCATCGCCGGCGACGAGCGCGGGCAGATGGTCGTGGGCGACGTCGGCAACAACGTCTCGCGGCGCAAGGAACTCGCCTGCTACCTTTTCCGGGAGCCCGTCGCGGGCACGACGGAAGTGGCCGACGTGCGTAAGGTCACCTTCGCCTGGCCCGACCAGACGGCTTTCCCGGACCCGGAGCTCGCGCACGACTGCGAGGCCATGTTCCTGCTGCGCGGGAAGCTCTATCTCCTCACCAAGCACCGCCGTGACACCCTCACGGACCTCTGGCGGGCCGATCTCCCGGCGACCGGCGATCGCGCCACGCTGACCAAGCTGGGCCGTTTCGACATCGGCGGGATGGTCACGGACGCCTGCCTTTCGCCTGACCGCACGCGTCTCGCCGTGCTGACCTATCGCAACGTCTGGGTCTTCGACCTGCCGGCGACCGGCGAAGACTTTTTCCGCGGCCGCGCGCTCTATGCGCCGCTCTCGCCGCCGGTGCTATCTTTCCAGCTCGAAGGCTGCGCGTGGGCGGATGCCGCGAACCTGCTCCTCGGTTCTGAGCAGGGCGACCTTTTCCGCCTGCCGCTCACGCAGCTTCGCGAGGTCAAGTGACCCCGTAAAACAAGAAGACCGGCGGCCTGACGGCGCCGGTCTTCGGGGCGAGGACGATCGGGTCGCTCAGAGCGCCTTGGCGGCGGCGACGACGGCTTCCTTCGTGATGCCGAGTTCCTTCATGACCACGTCGCCCGGGGCGGAGAGGCCGAAGGTGTCGGTGCCGAGGGCCTTGCCGGCGGTGCCGACGTAGCGGCCCCACGAGAGGGTCACGCCCGCTTCGATGCTGACGCGCTTCGTGCAGGACGCCGGCAGGACTTCTTCCTGGTAGGCCTTCGGCTGGCGCGCGAAGACTTCCATCGAAGGCATCGAGACCACGCGGACGCTGGCGCCGAGTTCCTCACCGGCGGCGAGGGCGAGGGAGAGTTCGCTGCCCGTACCGATGATGATGTGGGTGAGGGGGGCGGTCTCCTTGCGGAGCACGTAGCCGCCCTTGAGCACGCCCTGGCGGCGCGTGGCGACCGGGACGGCGTCGAGGGAGGGGACGTTCTGGCGGGAGAGGATCAGCGCGACCGGGCCGTCCTTGCGGGCGACGGCGTGGGCGAAGGCCGCGGCGGTCTCTTCGGCGTCGCCCGGGCGGAGCACGTCGAGGTTCGGGATGCAGCGCAGGGCGCTCACGGTCTCGACCGGCTGGTGGGTCGGGCCGTCTTCACCGACGCCGACGGAGTCGTGCGTGAAGATGTAGAACACCTGGAGCTTGGCGAGGGCGGCGACGCGGATCGACGGGCGGAGGTAATCGGAGAACGTCAGGAACGTCGCGCCGGAGCCCTTGAAGATGCCGTGGTAGGCCATGCCGTTGAGGATGGCGCCCATCACGTGCTCACGGATGCCGAAGTAGAGGTTGCGGCCGGCCGGGGTCGCGAGGTCGAAGTCACCGGCGTCCTTGATGTAGTTCTTGGTCGAGCCGTGGAGGTCGGCCGAACCGGAGAGCACGAGCGGCGAAGCCTTGGCGACGGCGTTGATGCAGGTCTCGCCGGAGACGCGGGTCGCGAGCGAGTTCTTGCCGAACTCCGGGATGGCGGCGAGGAGGGACTGGACGTCGCCGTGGTCGCCCTTCTGCGCCTTGGCGAGGATGGCGGCCTTCTCGGGGTTGGCCTTGGACCAGGCGGCGAAGGTCTGCTGCCAGGCGGCGTGCGCGGCGGCCTGCTGGACCTTGCGGGCGGCGAAGAAGGCGCGGGTCTCGGGGGAGACGAAGAACTTCTCTTCCGGGAGGCCGAGGGCCTTGCGGGAGGCGTCGACGAACTTCACGCCGGCTTCGCCGTGGCCCTTCGAGGTGCCTTGGACTTCGGCGATGCCCTTGCCGATGACGGTCTTGCAGATGATCAGCTTCGGCTTGCCGTTCTTGCTCGCGCGGGCCTTGTCGAGGGCTTCGGCGATCGGGGCGAGTTCGTTGCCCTGGGCGACGTGGAAGACTTCCCAGTTGGCGGCTTCGTAGCGCTTGGCGGTGTCCTCGTTCTGCGTCTTCGAGGCCATGGCGTCGAGGGTGACGTCATTGGAGTCGTAGAGCATGATGAGGTTATCGAGGCCGAAGCGGCCCGCGAAGGAAGCGGCCTCCTGCGAGATGCCTTCCTGGAGGCAGCCGTCGCCGGCGAGGCCGACCACGATATGGTCGAAGATCTTGTGCTCGGCGGTGTTGAAGTGGGCGGCGGCCATCTTGGCGGCGACGGCCATGCCGACGATGTTGCCGGTGCCCTGGCCGAGCGGGCCGGTGGTCGCTTCGACGCCGACGGTCTCGCCGAACTCGGGGTGACCCGGGGTCTTGGAGTGGAGCTTGCGGAAATTCTTCACTTCCTGGAGCGGGAGGTCGAAGCCGGCGAGGTGGATCCAGGCGTAGACGAACATCGAGCCGTGGCCGGCGGACAGCACGAAGCGGTCGCGGTTGATCCAGGAGGGCGCGGCGGGGTCGTGGCGGAGGAAGTTGCCGTAGAGCACGGAGCCGATTTCGGCGGCGCCGAGGGGCAGGCCGAGGTGGCCGGAATGACAGGCGGCCACGGCGTCCATGGCGAGGCCGCGGGCTTCGGTGGCGGCGCGGGAAAGGTCGGCGGAATTATTGAGCGACATAGGCCTTATGCGTAAGGCATAAATAGGAGGGGTTTCCAGCCTTGAATGAGCCTCCGAACCTCTTCAAAACGGAACTATGTCCGACCAAGAACTCGAAGAAGGCCAGGCCCTCCGGCTGGATTTCAAGAAACTGCGTAAAATCGCTTCCGGACAGGCTGACGTCATTCCAGCCGTCGCTCAGGATGCCGTCACGGGCGAGGTGCTGATCCTCGGCTACGTCAACGAGCTGGCCCTGCAGACCGCCCTGCGTGAAAAGAAGGCCACGTTCTGGAGCACTTCCCGCAACGAGCTTTGGATCAAGGGACTGACCTCGGGCGACTTCCTCGAGCTCCTCGAGGTGCGCGTGAACTGCGAGCAGAATTCGATCCTCTACAAGGTCCGCCCAGCGGGCCAGGGCGCGTGTCACACGAAGGAGAACGGCAAGGCGCGTTCAGGTTGCTACTACCGCCGCCTCAAGGCTGACGGTTCGTTGGAGAAGGCCTGAGCCTCAGCGCCGGCCCAAGGCTTGTAGGACGAGCTCCGTCTCGATGTCGAAACGGACCACGAGCAGTTTGGTCTGTCGCGTCAGCCGGTCGGCGCCCGGACGGGCGGCGAAGCCGAGCGCGTCGAAGTCGCCTTGGAGTTCGGTCAGCCGCTTGAGCGCGGCTTCGGCTTCGTCGCCGGTGCGGTAAGCGAAGGCGACCGTCGCGACGAGGAAGGCGCCGTCATCGCTTTCGCCGACGGCGATCGTGGCGCTCTCGGCGGATGCGCCGGCCTCGACGAGCGCGCGCCCTAGCCAACGACGACGGCTCCTTCCTCGTCGCGACGGTCGCCTTCGCTTACCGCACCGGCGACGAAGCCGAAGCCGCGCTCAAGCGGCTGACCGAACTCCAAGGCGACTTCGACGCGCTCGGCTTCGCCGCCCGTCC
>CALPIW020000172.1 GCA_943323725.2 Polynucleobacter meluiroseus
CAGGTGGAGATCGCCCATGAAATCGGCGCGGTCAGCCAAGAGGATGTCGCTAAGTTCCGGGCCTTGGCCGAGGAACTGGGACGACTCATAGGGGGCGTTATCCGCATGAGGCAGGACCGGGACAGGCTTACCACCGACCGTTCGTAGTCAGCCGTGGCAGAAGGCAGCATTTTGGGCGGGGGAAACCCTTTTCACGCTACTCTATACTCGATACTCCATTCCCGACCGCCTTTACTCCCTCCCCTTCGGCAGTCCCCCGAGACTCCATACTCGATACTCCATACTCTAAGTCCCCGACTTCCGTGTTCGCCAACCTCACCGACAAACTTACCAAGGCCCTCCGCGACCTCCGGGGGCTCTCGAAGCTCTCCGAGGAGAACATCGCCCCGGCGCTGACCGAGGTGCGCTCGGCGCTGATGTCCGCCGACGTCAATTTCAAGGTCGCCAAAGACTTCACCGAACGCGTCAAGGTCGCCTGCCTCGGCCAGGCCGTCATCGAGTCCGTCAACCCGGGCCAGATGGCCGTCAAGATCGTGTCCGACGAGCTCACGAAGCTCCTCGGCGAAGGCGAACGCCCGATCGACCCACGCCGCCCGCTGCGCGTGCTCCTCGTCGGCCTGCAGGGCTCGGGCAAGACCACCAGCGCCGCGAAGCTCGCCAAGCACCTCGTCAAGAAGGAGGGCATCCGGAAGCCGTCCCTCGTCGCCGCCGACTTACGCCGCCCCGCGGCCATCGACCAGCTCGAGACC
The DNA here is from genome assembly GCA_943323725.2 of Polynucleobacter meluiroseus. Classification (GTDB taxonomy): domain Bacteria; phylum Verrucomicrobiota; class Verrucomicrobiia; order Opitutales; family UBA953; genus UBA953. The sequence continues at coordinate 750 of CALPIW020000172.1, forward strand.
CTCGCCAAGAACGAAGGTTTCGACTTCCGGGCCGACCGTGACGCGACCGATGTCGCCGCGATGGTAGGCCGCCTGGTCAAGGAAGCCGAAGCCGCTGCCGCGGATCTCGTCATCGTCGACACCGCCGGCCGCCTGCAGATCGACGGAGACCTGATGGAGGAAGTCCGCCGCGTGCGCGACGCCTTCCAGCCGCACGAGGTCTTCCTCGTCGCCGACGCCGCTCTCGGCCAGCAGGCCGTCGATGTGGCCGCCAAGTTCCACGAATCCACGCCCCTCACGGGCATCATCCTGACCAAGCTCGACGGCGACGCCCGCGGCGGCGCGGCGTTGTCAATGAAGTCCGTCACGGGCGTCCCGATCCGCTACATGGGCACGGGCGAGAAGTCCTCGGACTTCGACACCTTCCACCCGGACCGCATGGCCCAGCGTATCCTGGGCATGGGCGACGTCGTCTCCCTCGTCGAGAAGGCCCAGGAGGTCGTCGACCACAAGGAAGCCGAGCGTCTGGCCGAGAAGATGAAAAAGGCCGACTTCGACCTCGAGGACTTCCTCGCGCAGATGTCGCAGATGAAGAAGATGGGGCCGCTCGGAGACATCATGAAGATGATGCCCGGCATGGGCGGCATCCAGGTCGGCGCCAAGGAGGAGAAGCATCTCGCCAAGACCGAAGCCATCGTGCTTTCGATGACCAAGAAGGAGCGTCGCAACCCCGATATCCTCAACGGCTCCCGCCGCCTGCGCATCGCCAAGGGCTCCGGCACCCAAGTCAGCGACGTCAACGCGCTGATCAAGCAGTTCTCCCAGATGCGCGAGATGATGCGCATGATGAAGGGCGGCAAGGGCAAGGAACTCATGCGTCGCATGGGCCAGATGGGCGGCGGCCGCGGCGGCATGCCCGGTGGCGGCTTCCCGGGCGGCGGTTTCCCCGGCATGCGCTGATCGCCATGTCCCCGATGATTCCCTTCGACCCGGCCCTCCTCTCCCGTCCGGGCTGGATCTTCGACTGCGACGGCACCCTCGCGGCCTCCATGTGGATCCACCACCGCAGCTGGACCCACATCGTCAGCAAGCAGATCGGCCGCCCGTTCGACTTCCCCTGGCCCCTCTTCTGCTCGATGGGCGGCATGTCCGCCGTCGACACCTGCCAGCGCCTGAAGGCTGACTACGGCTTCGACCTGAACGTCGATCAGCTGCTGGCCGACGGCCATGAGTTCCTCGAGGAGCACCTCGCCAAGGACGTCACCGCCCGCCACGAAGTCGTCGCCGTCGTCCACCACGTCCGCGGCCTCGGCCACAAGACCGCCGTCGCTTCGGCCGGCCGTCGCGACCACGTGCACACCACGCTCAAGCGGATCGACATCACGCACCTCTTCGACGCGGTCATCACCGCCGAAGACGCCCCGCGCTCCAAGCCGCACCCCGACCTCTTCCTCGCCGCGGCGGACCGCCTCGGCCTGAAGCCCGCCGACTGCGTCGTCATCGAGGACAGCCCACGCGGCAAGGAAGCCGCCGACGCCGCCGGGATGCCGTGTATTCTCGTAGAGCCGGCATAATGATAGGGGACACGTGGGCACGGTGACACGTGGAAATGGGGGATGTTAGCAAAGGAATCCTTTAGGGGAGGATAGGGATTCAGTGTGCGATGAAAGCGGTGCGCTGATGCCGCGAAGGAGACAGCCTTGGCGGCGATGAATACCCCCAAGCCTCTCGGTAAGGTTAACTCTTATCGCGACCTCGTTGTCTGGCAGAAGTCGCGTTCACTTGCGACCGCAGCGTATCGCCTCTGTATGACTCCGACCTTCGAACGACATCGAGGGCTGTCCGATCAGATCATGCGATCGGCAGTCTCCATCCCTTCGAACATCGCGGAAGGAGACGAGCGAGGGACGAACAAAGACTCCCTGCGCTTCCTCCAGATCGCCCGCGGCTCTTTGGCGGAACTTGAAACCCAACTCAGTATCGCCGAGGACCTCGGCATCATCCCCCAGCCAGTGGTCGTCCAAATAGCAACGCAGCTCGACGAAGTCGCCCGCCTGCTAGGCGGCACCATCAAGATGCGGAAAGCCAGAGAAGAGGGCGGGAGATGATCCCGCCTCCCCTGTTCCCTTCCCCGTGTCCACGTGTCACCGTGCCCACGTGTCCCCTAGCTGCACTTACTTCTTCAGCTTCGCACAGAAACGGGCGAGGCGCTCGAGGCCCTGGGCGATGACCTGGTCGGAGGTCGCGTAGCTGAGGCGGATGTAGCCTTCGGAGCCGAACGCGGAACCAGGGACGACGGCCATCAGCTCTTCCTCGAGGAGGCGATCGGCGAACTGGGCGGAGGTCAGGCCGAACGACTTGATGTTCGGGAAGAGGTAGAACGCACCCTGGGAGCGGTAGCAGGTCAGGCCAGGGATGGCGTTGAGACCGGCGAGGAGGTTGAGGCGGCGCTTGTCGAAGACGGCGCCCATCTCGGCGAGGGAGGCCTTGGCCTTGTCGGGGTGCTGGTGCACGGCGAGGGCGCCGAACTGAGCGAAGGTGGTGGCGTTGGACGAGATCTGGCTCTGCAGGTCAGCCACGGCGGCGGCGAGGGCCTTGTCGGAGGCGACGAGGGTGCCGAGGCGCCAGCCGGTCATGGAGTAGCTCTTGGCGTAGCCGGAGACGGTGATGGTCAGGCGGGCGGCTTCAGGCGAGAAGGTCGCCGGGCTGCAGGTGGTCTGGCCGTCATAGACGAGGTTCTCGTAGATCTCGTCGGACATGATCCAGACGTTGGCCTTCACGCAGATGGCCACGAGGGCTTCGAGCTCGGCACGGGTATAGACGGCGCCGGTCGGGTTGGACGGGCTGTTGATGATGACCATGCGCGTCTTCGGAGTGAGCGCGGCGGTCAGCTGGGCCGGGGTGATCTTGAAGCCGGTGACGTCCTCGGCGTTGACGACGACGGGCGTGCCGCCGGCGAGCTTCACCATCTCAGGGTAGCTCACCCAATACGGGGCCGGGATGATGACTTCGTCGCCGGCGCTGATCGTGGCGAGGATGGCGAGGTAGCAGGACATCTTGCCACCCGGGGAGACGACGACGTTGGCGTCGGCGATGCCGGTGAAGCCGCGACGAGTGTAGTCTTCGGCGATGGCCTTGCGGAGAGCGGGGATGCCCGGCGTGGGGGCATACTTGGTCTGGCCGTCGGCCAGGGCCTTGGCGCAGGCGTCCTTGACGAACTGCGGGGTGTCGAAGTCGGGCTCGCCGACGCCGAAGCCGACGACGTCCTTGCCGGCGGCCTTGAGGGCCTTCGCCTTGGCATCGACGGCGAGGGTCGGTGAAGGGGCGACGTTGCGGGCCCAGGAGGAGAGAGCGGGATTCGACATGGCGTGGAGCCCCCACGCAAAGGACTCCCGGCGGATTGGCAAGACTGAGTAAAGACGAAGGCCCGAGGGCCAGAGGACCGGAGGGCCTGAGGGCACGAGGACCGGAGGGACCTGAAGCTACGGGTGGCAGGTGGCAGGCGCAATAAACATGACACCCCACCCTGCTGCACAGACCCGATACCAGCCACCCGGAGC
>CALPIW020000173.1 GCA_943323725.2 Polynucleobacter meluiroseus
AGTTCCTCGACCACGGCCCCCAGGTACATCACCACGATGGAAGAGCAGAAATAGCGGACAAGGCCCAGGTCGTGGCTGATGAACAGATAGGTCAGGCCAAGGTCGCGTTGCAGTCCCTGCAAAAGGGCCACGATCTGCGCCTGGATCGAGACATCCAGCGCGGCGACGGCTTCGTCGCAGACGATGAACTCGGGGGCCACGGCGAGCGCGCGGGCGATGCCGATGCGCTGGCGCTGGCCGCCGGAGAATTCGTGCGGGTGACGACGGAGGTGTTCGGCCGGGAGCTGGACGCTGCGGAGGAGTTCGGCGCAACGGGCCTCGCGGTCGGCGCGGGTCATCGCCGGGAAGTGGATCTCGAGCGGCTCGGAGAGGATGCTCAGGATGTCGGCCCGCGGGTTGAGCGAGTTATACGGATCCTGGAAGATCATCTGGATCTTCTTGCGCCAGGGGAGGAAGGCGGCGTTCGAGAGCGTGCCGATGTCCTGGCCTTGGTAACGGATGCTGCCGGCGGTGAGTGGCGCGAGCTTCACGATGGCGCGGCCGGTCGTGGTCTTGCCCGAGCCGGATTCGCCGACGAGTCCGACCGTCTTACCCTTGGGGACGACGAAGGAGATATCATCCACGGCCTTCTTCGGCGCGGCTTTCTGGAAGAACCAGGCGGCGCGACCGGGGTAGTGGACGGAGAGTCCGCTGATTTCGAGGAGGTTGTCGCTCATCGGGAGACTTTGAGTTCCTCGGAGAGGGTGGTGAGGCGGCGACGACGCTGGCCGAGCCGCGGGATGCAGGCGATCAGCGCCTTGGTGTAAGGATGGGTCTGCGTGCTCATGACCTGGGCGACCGGGCCGCTCTCGACGATGCGGCCTTTCCACATCACCTGCACCTTGTCGGCGAAGTTCGCGATGATGCCGAAGTTATGCGTGATCAGGATGATGCTCATGCCGCGCTCCCGCCGCAGGCGGGCGAGGAGGTCCATGATCTCCTTCTGGATGGTCACGTCGAGCGCGGTGGTCGGCTCGTCGGCGACGAGGATCTTCGGGTCGCAGGCGAGGGCCATGGCGATCATCGCGCGCTGCTGCATGCCGCCGGACAGCTCATGGGGATACTGTTCCGCCACGCGGGCCGGGTCGTTGATATGGACTTCCGTGAGGGCGCGGATGACTTCGGCGCGGACATCCTTGATTTCCGGGCGATGCAGGGAGATGGCTTCGCCGATCTGGAAGCCGATCGTGTAGACGGGATTCAGCGAGCTGCCGGGTTCCTGGAAGATGTAGGCGATGGAGCCGCCGCGGACTTTGGCCAATTGGTTCTCGGGCAGGGTGAGGAGCTCGACGCCCTGCAGGCGCACGGAGCCCCCGAGCGCGCAACCGGGGGCGGGAGGCAGGAGGCGAGTCAGGGCCAGGGCGGTGACGGACTTGCCGGAACCGGATTCACCGACGACCGCGAGCACCTCGCCGGCGGCCAGCTCGTAGCTCACGCCTTGGGCGGCGACGGTCTCGCGGTCACCGTTGCGGAAGGTGACGCTGAGGTCCTGGACTTTCAGGAGAGGCTCGGCGGACATGGGTCGGAGGTTAGGTCGGGGGCGGAGGAAGGGGAAGGAAGAACGGCGGTCATTCGGAGCGCCAGCGATCCTCGATCACGGTCTTCGGCGCGCCGCGTGTCTTCCCGTCGCGGAAATCCCTGAGGTCGGTCTCACGCTGGGCGGGGTCGAGCCAGAAGAGGCCGTATTGGCCGGGGTCCTCGGCGGCGCGGACGTCGAAGCCTTCCGGGAACTTGACCCAGTTCCAATGGGCGATGCGGTAGCCCGGAACTTTGAAGCCGGGGATGAAGTCCGCCAGATCATGGATGCGGCGTTGCATCGCGAACGACAACTTGACCATCTCGTCTTCCTCGGTCGCGTTGCGGAACTGGTCGATGAGGCCATCCAGCTCACGGTCGTCGACGCCGGTGATATTGTTCGTCTGCCGCTTCGGCACCTTACGTCCGTCGGCCAGGACTTCGACCGCGTTCTCGGAGTGATGGGATTCCCAGAGCGCCGGGATCCGGCTGGAGACCGACCAGGCCCAGAAGACGATGTCGTGGTTCTTCTCCATGACCTTGCGATACATCGTCGTGTGCTCGAGCGTCTCAGGACGAAGTTCGACGCCGCAGCGGCGGGCGGACTCGACCAACGTGGCCAGGTACTTGCGTCGGTCGGAGGTATCGAAGGTCAGGCGGAAAGAAAGCCGCTCCCCGGCGGCGTTGCGCAGGATGCCGTCGGCGTCGGCCGTGGTGAAGCCAGCCTTGGCGAAGGCGGCCCGGGCGAGCTCGGGTGAATACCGTCGGGCGCGTAGGGCGGGGTCGGTGAATTTGCCGAGGCCTTCGCTGAACTGCTGGAGGCGCTCGTAGTCGCCGCGGTAGAACCCGTCGATGACCCGGTGGAAATCCGTGGCGTGCTGGAGGCCGACGCGCACGTGGACGTCCGCAAGCAAGGGCCGCTGGGTGTTGATGTAAAGCCCGTAGGGCGGGCGGGGGATGTCGTTGAAGAACTGGGCCTTGGTGAGGTAGCCTTCCTGGTAGGCCTTCTTCTCGTTGGTGCCGTACCAATAGCGCGGCATCATGATCGGCATGTAGTCGATCTCGCCGGCGAGCATGGAGGAGTAGGCGCTGTCGAGTTCGCGGATCACGCCATATTGGATGGCGTCGGGGTTGTAGCGATAGCGGTAGTATTTGCGCCGGTCGCCCCACCAGTCGGTCACGCGGGTGAGGGCGATCGACTTCTCCCGGAGGAAGCCATCGGGCTTCACGTAATAAGGCCCGGTCGTCGGGTGGAAGCGATCGTTGTAGGCCTTCTCGTAGTTGGGCCCGAAGTCCTTGAAGAACTGGCGAGGCGTCGGGCGCAGGCCGCCGAGGAGCTCCAGCTGATAGGGACGCTTGCGCGGGGCCTTCACCGCCAGCGTATGGTCATCGTATTTCGTGACGCCGCCCCACTCGCGGGTGTAGTGGTCGGCATACCAGTCCGCTTTGGCCCAAGGAGAGCGATGGAAATAGAAGGTGTAGAAGTAATCGTCGACCGTGACCGGCTGGCCGTCGGTGAACTTGGCGTGCGGATCGAGACGGAAATACGCCGTCATGCCGTCCGCGGACATCGCCCAGCTGGTCGCGAGGGCGGGGATGATCTCATCGGTGTCCGGGTGCCCGGCCAACAGTCCGAAGTCGTTGTTATCGTAAAGTTCGCCGCGGAAACCGTTGTTGGCGTTGGGCCCCACGCGCCGCAGCGTCGGCGGGGTGGAGGTCGTGAACTGTCGGAGCACGCCGCCGCGGACCGCGCGGGGGTCGGCGAATTCCTTCTGCTCCGAGCCGTCCTGCCAGACGAGGTCCTTGGGCAGGTCGGCCGGCTTGGCGAAGCGGAAGAACTCCGGGTGCTCGGCGTAGAAGGCGGCGGCCTTGGGGTCTTGGTAAGTCTCCGCGAGGGCGGAGCTGACGAGGCAGAGGAGGGCGAGGAAGAATCTCATCGTTGCTGGCGGCGGAGGTCGAAGGCGTCCTGCAACGCTTCGCCGATGGAGTTGATCATGACCATGGTGCCGACGAGGCAGCCGAGGGTGGGCCCGAGGATCCACCACGCATGCCAGTTCTCTTTGGCTTGGTGGAGGAGGTCGCCCCAGGAGGGCTCGGTGGGCGGCAGGCCGAAGCCGAGGTAGTCGAGGGCCGAGAGGGAGAAGACCAAGCCGTGCAGGCTGAACGGCAGCGTGGTCAGGATGACGGTCGCGCAGTTCGGCAGGATGTGGCTCCAGATGATGCGGGCGTGGCCGGCGCCGAGCGCGCGGGAGGCGGTCACGAAATCCCGCGCGGAGACTTGATAGGCAGCGGCGCGGAGCTGTTGCGCCAGTCCGATCCACGAGAAGGCCACGAGGATCAGGATGAGGATCGCGAGCGACGGCTCCAGCAAGCTCGCGAGGAAGATGATGGCGTAGAGGAAGGGGATGTTCGACCAGACTTCCATCATGCGTTGCAGGACGAGGTCGAACCAGCCGCCGAAGTAGCCCATCGCGGCCCCGAGCGTCAGGCCGACGACGTAGACGCACGGCAGGAAGATGACGGCGGCGAGGAGCAGCATCCGGAAGCCGCCGAAGAGCCGGGCGACGATGTCGTGGCCGGACTCGTCGGTGCCGAGCCAGTGACCGTCCAGCCCGGGCGGGCAGGGCGAAGGAATCAGGGTGCGCAGTCCGGCGCCCGGCGTCCAGTCGGTCCGGTCCGTGGATGGCACGCGGCGCACGAGCTCGCCGCCGGCGAATTTGGCAC
>CALPIW020000174.1 GCA_943323725.2 Polynucleobacter meluiroseus
AGGCGATGGCGAGCTGCATGCCTTCGATGGCGATATGCCCTCCCGCCATGTCGATGTAGCCGGAGTAGATCGTCTTCGCCACCGCGGTGCCCCAGAAGGCGCCGATGAGGTTCGTGACGGCCGCGAGCATGATCGCCTGGCGGGGCGTCAGGACGCGCGTCGAGACGACGGTCGCGATGGCGTTGGCCGCGTCATGGAAGCCGTTGATGTATTCGAACACCACGGCCACCACGATGACCAGCACCATCAGCAGGAAGGGATCCATGACCGGAGGCGGGGCGCGGGCTTAGGCGTACTTGAGGGCGATCTGGAACACGACCTTGCCGGCGTCGCGGCAGTGGTCGATCGCGCGCTCGAGGAGTTCGTAGATGTCCTTGAGGACGACGACTTCCTTGGCGTCGACGTTGCCCTGGTAGAGGTCGCGGAGGAGGCCCACCATCAGGCGGTCGGCGTCGCCTTCGATCGTCTGCAGGGTCTCGTAGTCGTCCTGGATCTCCTCGACGTTCGAGAGCTTGCGCAGCTTGCGGACGAGGGAGGCGGTGACTTCGGTGGCCTGCTCGAGCATGCGCACCTGCTTGTCGACGATGTCGGTCGAGAACTGGGAGGGACAGATGGCGAGGCGTTCGCCGATCTTCTCGCAGGTCTTCGGGATCTTATAGAGGGCGTTGGCGAGGGCTTCGATGTCCTCGCGCTCGAGCGGAGTCACGAAGGTCTGGCAGAGTTCCTGGGTGATCGAGAGGCCGATGCGCTTGTCGACGCGGCGGGCGACGACGAGCTCGGTGAAGCACTGCTCGAAGTCCGGTTTGCCGACCTGGGCGTAGAGCTTCGAGAGCGACTTCGCGCTCTTGGCGGCTTCGTCGGCGCTGGCTTCGAGCAGTTCGTAGAACTTTTCATCCTTACCGAGGACCTTCTTGAGGAAGTCTTTCATGGGTGTTTGGGTGTGCCCGTTTCAAGGTGGGGTCGGGGGAGGGGGGCAAGCCCCGTTCGACACCATTCCGTAACAATCGTAACATCAGGCTATTACGATTGTTACGATTGTGTGACGAGGGTGGAAAAGGTAGGACTGAGTGGAGGGCTGCATCGATGACAGAGGACAGAGGGCTGAATCGATCACGGAGGACTGAATAGAGGACTGAATGGAGGGCTGCGTTGAGGACTGAGTGGAGGACTGAGTGGATGACAGAGGACAGAACGCATGAATTCAGGTGGCGGGTGGCAGCCCCGGGTGGCAGGTGGCGGGAAGAGAAGAAGGATAACTCAAAGGGAAACCGGAGACCGGATGATTGGCTGGGGCATCAAAGCCCCAAACTTGCGCGCTTGGTCTCTTCCCAACCGCCAACCGCCAACCGCTGACCGCCAATACCTTGTCTTTCTGTTACCTTATTAAGACGCACCTGACGCAGGACTGACACCATCGTCACGTAATCTTCGGAGCCATGGAAGAAACCATCAAGGTCCCTGGGCAGCATAAGATCCACTTCCGGACGTTGGTCCTGTCGGATCTCCATCTGGGCACCAAGGACGCCCAAGCGCGCGAGCTCCTCGACGTGCTCCGCGGCATCCGCTGCGACAAGCTCATCCTCAACGGCGACATCATCGACCTCTGGTCGCTGCAGCGGAAGAACCACTGGAGCCCGGCCCACACGGCCGTCGTCCGCCGCATCATGAAGATGGCGGAGAAGGACGGCACGAAGGTCGTCTACCTGCGCGGCAATCACGACGACTTCATCCGTCGCCTGATCCCGCTCGTCCTCGACCGCATCGAGCTCGCCGAAGAGCACATCCACGTCGCCCAGGACGGCCGCAAGTATCTCTGCATCCACGGCGACGCCTTCGACACCGTGACGGTCAAGATGCGCTGGCTGGCCGTGGTCGGCGACATCAGCTACCAGATCCTTCTCGACCTGAACCGCTTCTATAACAAGTGGCGTGCTTGGCGCGGCAAGGAGTACTTCTCCCTCTCGCAGGCCATCAAGGCCAAGGTGAAGTCGGCCGTCAGCTTCATCTCGAGTTTCGAGGAACATCTCCAGACCCTGGCCGCGCGCCGCGGCTGCGAAGGCGTGATGTGCGGCCACATCCACAAGGCCGAGGACCGCATGATCGGCAACGTCCGCTACATCAACTCCGGCGACTGGGTCGAATCCCTGACCGCCGTGGTCGAAGAGGACGACGGCACCATCCGCGTCGTCGAACGGCCGGAGCTCCTCCGCCGCATCGCCGAACGGCGCGCCGCCTGCGAGGCCGCCAAGAACGCTTCGCCCGCTCCCGCCGGCGAGGCCAGCGCCACGATCGCTTTCGTCGCCTGATGAGCGTCATCCCCGTCCTCACGGCCGGATTCGGCGAAGGCCACAACGCCGCCGCGCGTTCGATCATCGAAGCGCTCGCCCGTAAGCCTGGCCTGACCGGCGAGCTGCACGACCTCTTCCTCGAGGCTTACGGGGCCGAGAAGGCCAAGAGCCAGCGCGACAGCTACATCGGCGTCGCGAACAAGTATCCGCGCCTCTGGGGCTGCATGTATACCGCCCTCGACCGCCTGCCGCTCGTCCGCGCCTCGCTGCCGTTCGTGCGTCCGGTCGAGAAGACCTTGAACGCGATGCTCGACGCGACGCAGCCGCCCGTCGTGGTCTCGGCCTACCCGCTCTACAACTACATGATGGCCCGTCGCTGGCATCGCGACGACCCCGCGCGCCCGCGCCTGATCACCGTCGTCACCGATTCCATCTCTGTGAACCGCGCCTGGCATCGCGCGCACTCCGACTGGTACGTCACCCCGAACCAAGCCACCGCCGACGTCATGATCCGCCAGGGCGTGCCCGCCGCGAAGGTCCTGCCTTACGGCTTCCCCGTCTCGTCGCGCCTCGCCCCGCGTTCTTCGGCCAAGGTCGGCGAACGTCCGCGCGTGCTCCTGATGCTCAATCCCGGCAAGCGCGACGCCGTCGAACTCGCCACGGCCCTGTCCACGCTCGGGCTCGAGCTCACCATCACCGTGGGCAAGGACGCGTCTTTCAAGGAGGCCGTCGAACGGGCGGTCGAAGGTCGCGCCGAAGTGCTCGGCTGGACCGACCGGATCCCCTCGCTCATGCTTTCGAGCCACCTCGTCGTGAGCAAGGCCGGCGGCGCGACCACGCATGAGTGCGTCGCGGCCGGCGTGCCGATGGTCATCACCCAGGTCATCCCCGGCCAGGAAGCCGGCAACGGCCGCCTCATCGCCGAGCATGACGCCGGCGCCTACGGACTGACGCCGGAGTCGGCGCGTAAGATCATCGCCGAAGCCTTCACCGGCGACTGGGCCCTCTGGAAGAAGTGGAAAGCCTCGGTCGACGGGCTCGGTGACGCCGGCGGCGCCGACCGCGTGGCGGATCTGGTCGAGAGGGAGATGGCGGTGAAGAGGTAGAGGACTGAATGGAGGGCTGAATCGAGGCCGAGTGGAGGGCTGAATCGATGGCTGCATCGATGACAGAGGACAGATCTCATGAACTCAGGTGGCGGGTGGCGGCCACGGGGGGCACGTGGCGGGAAGAGAAGAAGGACCACTCGAAGGCGAACCGGATGATTGGCTGGGGACCTTTAAGCTGCCGCCATTTATTTTTCTAACCGCTAACCGCAGATACTCAGCCTCTCGCCTCTAGATAAGCCTTCACTTCGCCGGCGAGTTTGTCGCTGAGTCCGGCCACTTCGGCGATCTCCTCGACGGTGGCCTTGCGGAGCTTCTGGATGCTGCCGAAGTGCGCGAGGAGCGCGTCCTTCCGCTTGGGCCCGAGGCCGGGCATCTCGTCGAGCAGCGACTCACGCAGCTTGCGGCTACGGAGTTCGGCGTTGAAGTCGTTGGCGAAGCGGTGGGCCTCGTCGCGGATGCGCATGAGCAGGGCGAGGCCGACGTCGTGGCGCGGCAGCTTCAGTTCACGGCCGTCGGGGAAGACGATGGTCTCTTCGCGCTTGGCGAGGCCGATCAGTGGGGGCGGGGCGAGGTCGTGTTCCTTGAAGGCCGCGAGCGCGGCGCCGACCTGGCCGAGGCCGCCGTCGATGATGACGAGCTCGGGGAACGCGCGATGCTCTTCGTGCAGGCGCGTGTAGCGGCGGCCGACCACTTCCTGCATCGAACGGAAGTCGTCGTTACCTTCGAAGGACTTGATCTTGAAGCGACGGTAGCCGGACTTGTCGGCCTGGCCGTCGACGAAGCGCACCATCGACGCCACCGCGAGCGTACCGGAGATGTGCGAGATATCGAAGCACTCAGCCGTGGCGGGCGGACGTTCG
>CALPIW020000175.1 GCA_943323725.2 Polynucleobacter meluiroseus
CTGAGCTGCATCGCGAGTACCGCCGTACTGCCGATGGAGGCCCCGAAGTTGAGCGCGTGATTGACGGTGGTGAGGTTCTGATCGGCGGCGAAGACGAGCGTTCCCTGGCTCAACGTGGTGGCGCCGCCATAGGTGTTCGAACCGCCCAGGGTCAGCGTGCCGGCGCCGGTCTTCTCGAGGTTGAAGGTGTTCAGGCCGTCGTCGATCACGCCGTTCACCGTCAGATTGCTGGCCGTCACGTTGACCGAGGCGTTCGCCCCCAAGGTCACGGCACCGGCGCCCATCGCCAGGTCGTTCGTGCCGAGGAAGGTGAAGGCGGCGTTCCAGGCCTGCGCGACATTCCCTCCGAGCGTCAGGGCGCCACCGGAAGTGTTGTTGAGGATGCCGCCGTTGAGGGTGAGCGTCCCGCTGCCGAGCGCGTTGGCGTGACCGAGCCTCAGGCCGGTGCCCGCGGCCATGGTGACGCCGCCGGCGGCCCCGGAATTGTCGCCGTTGAGATTCAAGGCGCCGTTGGTGACCTGGGTGAGTCCGCCGTACGTATTGGCGCCGTTCAAGGTCAGGACGCCGACGCCGGACTTCGTGAAACCGAAGGTGGCGGCGCCGTCACCGATGGCTCCGCCGACGGTGAGGTTGTTGCCCGCGCTCAGTATCACGTTGTCGCCGAGGGTGACCGCCCCCGTGCCGAGGTTGAGGGTGCTGGTGCCCGTGAAGGTGAAGTTGCCGTTCCAGTTCTGGGCGTTGTTGCCCGCATTGACGATCGCGGTCGCGCCCGTGTCGACGGTCGTGCCGGCGCCGATGCTGAACGTGCCGGTGCCGAGGGCGGCGTCGTTGCCGATGACCAGGGTGCCGGCGGTGAAGTTGATCCCGCCGGAGCCGGTGTTGCTGCCGCTGAGCGTGAGCACGCCCGCGCCGGTCTTGTTGATGAGGTGGTTGATGGCCACGGCGCCGGTCACGGTCAGCGAAGAACCGTTGGTGCCGCCGCCGATGACTTCCCAGCCCTGCGGCGCGCCGGTCGCGATCGGGGCGCCGATGGTGATGGCTCCCGCGTCGGCGGGGACGGAGATGCCGTTGTTGGCGGAGGCCGGAGTAAGGGTCAGGGTACCGGAGGCGCCTTGGTTGACCGCCACGGCGGTGACGCCGGTGGGGTTGGTCGTGAACTTCAGGCTGTCGGCGGTGAAGTTGCCGTCGAGCGTGGTGACGTAGGTCGGGCCGGTGGCGCCCGAAGAGGCGAAGACCAGCGTGTCGGTCGCGATCGGCAGCGCTGCGAGGTCCGTCGTGCCGGCGAGGTCGCTGGCCCAGTTCGTGTCGGAGGCGTTATTCGCGCTCCACGAGCCGCCGACGACGTCGCCCTTCCAGTAGACGAGGTTCAGGAGGCTCGTCGTGAGTCGCAGGGTCTGCCCCGCGTTCACGGTGGTGAAGTTATAATTCAGGCCGGAGGGCGCGATACCGAGGACGTAGTCGGCGGCGTTCAGCGTGCCGGCACTGACGGACAGGAGGTCGTAAGACCCGGCGCCGAGGGTGCCCAGGGCGTTGAAGTTCAGCGAGACCGAGGGCGTGATGGCCGCGGTGCCCGTGAGGCTGAGCACGTCGTTGACGCCGGTGGCGCCGAGATCGAAGCCCAGCGAGCTGCCGTTGGCCAGCGTGAGGCCGGTGATGGCCATGGTCGAGGTGCTGCCGTCGTACAGATTGAGCGTCGCGCCGGCGGACACCGTGAGGGCGCCCGCGCCGGTCGCGGTGAAGCCGAGATTGAGCACGCCCGCGCTGACGGTCACGTTACCACCGTTGAGATTGGTCGACCCGGTGACGACGATGGCGCCAAGGCCGGTCTTGGTCACGTTGGCCGCCGCGGACGTCACGATGCCGCCCTGCAGGTTGAGGATGCCGGTGGCGTCCGACACGTTGAGCGTGGCGCCGCTGCTGCCGATGGTGATAGCCTGATTGGCGACCAGGTTCGCAGCGCCGGAGCCCGTGTAGCTCAAGGTGCCGCCGTTCAGCGTGAGGGTGTTGGTCGCGGACGCGTCGCCGAGCTGGTTGGCCGCGGAGAAAGCCAAGGTACCGCCCGTGACGCTGGTCACGCCGGCATAGGTGTTCGCCTTGGAGAGGGTCACGGTGTCCGCCGTGGTCTTGTTCAAGCCGACCGAGCCCGCGAGGATGGCGCTGACCGAGCCGCTACGCAGGTCGTAGGCGGAGGTGGAGGTCAGCACGCCGGTGGTGCCGGTGATGGCGCCGCCGCGGAGCGACACCGTTCCGACGGTGTCATTGAAGGTCGCGATGTCGAACGTCCCGTCCGCGGCGATGGTCACGCCACCGGCGTCGGCCAGCACGTTGTCGGCGCCGAGCGCGAGGGTGCCGAGATTGACGGTCGTGCCACCGGCGTAGGTATTGGCTCCGGAAAGCGTGAGCGTGCCGGCGCCGGCCTTGGTGAGGCCGCCGCTGCCATTGGCCACCAGGGTGCCGACGGCGACCGCGGCGCCCGTGCCGCCCCCGCCGGTCAGGGTCACGGTCGGAGCAGAGCTGTAAGCACCGGGAGAAGTGATGACGATGCCGACCACGGCGCCGCCGTCGATCAGCGCGTAGCCCGTCGCCGGCGAACCGCCGGACTCCAAGGTACCGCCGGTGAAGATGACTTCAGGGGCGCCGACGTAATTGGAACCACCGGTGACAGTGAGACTGCTCTGCGCCACGCCGCTGCCGGAGGCGCCGCGCAATACGGTGCCCAAGGAGGAGTTGAAGCCGTTCGTATCAAAGGTCAGGCCGCCGGCGAACGACGGAGCCCCCGTGACCGCGCTGTTGTCGATCGCGCCGAAGAAATTAGAGATGAAGGTGATGCCGGAAGGGGCGGTGGGAATCCAGTTGGCGACGGCGGCGGAGGTCTTGAGCGTGCCGCCGGCGAAATTGAGGTAGCCGAGGTTCGCACCGGCGCTGGGTAGGCTGGTCGTCATCGCCGTGCCCACCTGGAGCGTGCCGCCCGCGAGGTTGATGATCGCAGTGTTGTTATTGCCGGAGCCGGCGCCCGTGGCGTTACCGAACCGGATCGGCACGGTCGTGGTCAGGAGCGACCCGCCGGCCACGTTGAGGACGGCATACTGGCCGCCGGCCGTGGTGGAGTTCATGATCAGGCCGAACGGCTGCGTGGCGCCCGTACGATCAAGCTCCCCGCCGGCGGCGAGGGTGATCTGGGTATTGCTGTAATTAAGCATCCATTCGCCACCCGTCTGGTCGAACCGACCAGAGCCACCGATATAGACCACAGACCTGGAGACCGAGGCCAGATTAGTGGTGACTCCATAACCGAATCGATTCCGCGACTTGAACGTGCCGCCCGTGAGATTGAAGTAGCCGTAAGAACCCGCCGCCCCGGCGATGTAAGTCGCGGTGGTGGCGTTACCCGTCACGTCCACCATGCCGGCGGTCTGATTGTAGACCCCGACACCTGCCGCGACATTGCTGCCCGTGTGGCCGAACGACGTCATGTCACCGCTCACGTTGGCGACGCTGATCGCCGTGTTGGTACCCCCGTAGGAAAAGACGCTCGAAGTGGTGTTGCCGGTCCACGTTCCGGTGACGTTCAGGACGCCGCCATTGACGACGGTATTGCCGGTGTGGGTGTTCGTGCCGCTGAGGGTCAGCGCACCGTTGCCGGTCTTGACCAGGCCGAGACCGAACGCACCGCCGTTCTGCAGCGTGCCGCTGAAGGTCGTGCTGCTGTTATCCCCGCCGACGGTGAGCGTCCGGGCGTTGGCCGTGCCGGCGTTCTCCACCGTGCCGGCGCCCGCGAGGGACCCGATGGTGGCGTCGAAGTTGTTCAGGCGCAGGATGGCGCCCGCGCTGACGGTGTGCGCGGAGGCGTTACTGAAACCCTGGGCGGCTCCGGCCTGCAGGACGCCGGCGGCGATGGTCGTGGTGCCGACATAGTTGTTGGTCCCGCTGAGGGTGAGTATTCCCGCTCCGTCCTTGGTCAGATTGGCCGTTCCGCCGATGCCACCGCTGGAGGCGAGAATGGTGGCGGCGTCCGCCACGGTCCAGGTCTGGCTGGCACCCAAAGTCACCGGCGCCGAAATCGTGATGGCAGCCGGAGCACCCGTCTGGACGTTGATGCCGACCGTGCCGGCGGACGGAGTGATGGTCAGCGTACCGGACGTGCCGGGAGCGACGCTGATCGACCCCAACGGGCCAGTGCCGAGCTGGCCATTGAAAGTCAGGTCCTTGATGCTCATCGCGCCATCCAACGTGATGCTC
>CALPIW020000176.1 GCA_943323725.2 Polynucleobacter meluiroseus
CGTCCGTTCGACCCGGTGAAGCAGAAGCGCAATGACGAGATGAAGGAGCATGACCACGCCCAGCTGCGCGCCGCGATCATCGCGATCGTGAAGCAGACCGACCTCAAGGTGCTGATCTGCCCCGAAGACCGCACCCAGATGGCCTTGGGCAAGGAGATCCTTTTCGACAAGCTGCCTGACGACGTGAAGGACCGCGTGGTCTGGCGTCAGGATTACTGGCTCACCGACGAAGCGCTCAGCGTCTACGTCCGCAGCGCCGGCCTTTTCGGCAACGAGATGCACTCGCCCATCATGTGCATCGGCAGCGGCATCCCGGCCATCGTCTGCCGCTGGGCCGAACAGACCTCCAAGGGCAACATGTGGAAGGACATCGGCCTGAACGAGTGGCTCTTCGACCTCGACGACGAACCGCAGCTCGCAGGCATCGTCCCGGCCGTACTGGCCATGGCCAAGGACCCCGCCGCCGCGAAGGCCAAGGTCCTCAAGGCCCAGGCTATCCTGCACGAACGCCAGTCCGCCGGCATCGGGCGCGTCCGGAAGGGCGTCGGCGCCTAAGCTCGGCTTACTTCTTGGCCGGAGCCTTCGGCTTCGGCTGCTCGGCGAGCATGACCGTCACGGACGGCGTCGGGTCGTTCGCGCCGGCGAAGGCGTTATAGGCCTGCTGGAAGGCGGCGGCGTCGCGGACGTCGCCTTCGGCGATGAGCCACTGGTAGCGCAGCTTGAAAGGAGATTCCGGCGTGGCGACGCCCTTCGGGAAGGCGCCGAAGCGTCCGTAGTCGCGATAGGCCGAGAAGGCCGTGTCCTTCGGATTGGAAGGGTGATTGAGGAGCAGGGCCGTGAAGGTCTTGCCTTCGACGGTGAAGACCTCGGCGACCCAGGTGAGGTCGCGGACCTTGTGGATCAGCACGTCTTTGCCCGGGTAGACGTAGGTGGTCTTCATGCCGTCGATCTTCTCGGAGGGGCGGAACTGGGCGCCCGCGTGCTCGGGGTCGCCGTCGATCTTGGCTTCGCCGTGGTCGGGCTTGAGGGTGCTCTTCATCTCGATGCCGACGTAGAAGGGCGCGGCGGGCTTCGTGAACGTGAAGGCGCGTTCCTCGGTGAGGATGGGCTTGTCCTGGGCCGTGGCGCCCTGCCAGTCGATAGTGGCGACGAAACCGTCGTCCGTCGGCTTGACCGCGGTGACGACCTGGTCGCCCTTGGTCATGTGCCAGCGGTCGTAGGTCTTGCCGTCGACCGTGATCTTCGCGAACCCGAGCATGATGCCGCGGTGGTGGGTGAAATTGAAGCCCGGGCCCTTCGTCAGGCGCAGGGCGCCGCTGGGGTCGAAGACGTGGAGGTAGGGCTTGTAGTGATCCAGGCGCTTGGCCGGGGTGCTGACGTCGTGGGACATCATGAAGCGGGCGACGACCTTGCCGTCCTGGGCGACGTCGATGGCTTCGTTCGGGGTGACCTTGATGTCGGTGGCCGAAAGGGAGGCGAATCCGAGCAGGGCGAGGAGGGTGGGGCGCATGGGGCCACCATGAAGGCCGGGCTTAGTCATGGAAACATCGTTTTATGGGCAAACTTTTGGCTTCCGCGGGGTTTCATAAGAAATCCATGCGTGCCTTCATTCTCTCCGCCCTTCTTTCCTTGGTCTGCCTGGGCGCCGCCGCCGCCCCGAAGCCGAACATCGTCTATATCCTAGCCGACGACCTTGGGTTCGCCGAGCTGGGTTGCAACGGGTCCGACCGTTACAAGACCCCGAACATCGACGCCCTCGCGAACAGCGGCGTCCGTTTCACGCGTTTCTACACCGTGCCCCTCTGCGGCCCTTCGCGCGCGCTCATCCTGACCGGACGCTACGGTTTCCGCACCGGCGCCGTCACGCAAGACGCCTGCAAGACCGTGATCCGCGCCGGCGAGAAGGCCGAGGTCATGATTCCGACCGTCCTCAAGAAGGCCGGCTACGCGAGCGCGATGATCGGCAAGTGGGGCCAGCTCACGCCGTCCGGCGATCCGTCGGACTGGGGCTTCGATCACGAATTCTACTTCAAGGGCAGCGGTATGTATTGGAACAGCAAGGTCGCCAAGCCGATGTCCGAAGGCGGCGAGGTCCGTGGCGATCCCGATACCTATGTCCTCGATGGCAAGACCGTCTCGGTGAAGGACGACGAGTATATCCCTGACCTGCTGCACAAGGACGCGACCGCCTGGCTTGAGGCTCATAAGTCCGGCCCGTTCTTCCTGTATTACTCCCTGTCCCATGTGCACGGCGATATCCTGCCGACGCCTGACACCCTGCCGGCGCCGAAAGGCGAGGGCGAGTCGGCCATGCGGAAGCGTCTCTATGCGGATAACATCGCCTACATGGACAAGCTTGTCGGCAAACTGGTGGCCGAGCTCGACCGCCTCAAGCTGCGCGAGAACACCCTGATCGTCTTCATGGGCGATAACGGCAGCGCCAAGTCCAACGCTCCTGAGGCGACGATCGGCGGACGGCGCATCGAAGGCGAGAAGGGCTCGATGAAAGAAGGCGGCGGTCTCGTGCCGTTCTTCGCCGCCTGGCCCGGAGTGATGCCTTCCGGCAAGGTGAACGCCAACGTCGCTGACGCCAGCGACCTCCTGCCGACCTTCGCCGAACTCGCCGGCGCGCCGCTGCCGGCTGGTCGCGCGATCGATGGACGGAGCCTCGTCTCCCAGTTCAAGGGCGATACGAAGTCCCCGCGGACCTGGGCCTATTGCCAGCTCAGCAACAACTACTACGTCCGGGAAGCGGGCTGGAAACTCGACCAGTCAGGCACCCTTTATGACATGAAGGATGCGCCGTTCCTTGAGGTCGCCGTCGCGGCGGACACCAAGGACGAGGCCGCCTTGGCCGCCCGTGCCCGCCTTGCGGCCGCTTTGACGGGTCTGAACCCCGGGGCTGGCTATAAGGACGAAGTCGGTGACGGCTCCGGCCGGAGCGGTAACAAGGAAGAGAAAAAGAAGAAGACAAAGAAGCCGAAAGAGGATAAGTAAGCGGCATGCCCCTGCGTCTGCTCTGCGCACTCTTCCTGTCGACGTCTGCTGTCTTCGCGGCGGACGAAGTCCTGACGGACAAATCCTCCTCCGCGAAGGTCATGGCCTTGTACCAGAAGGTCCTGGCCGGGGCGCAGAAGGCTCCCCCGTCGCCCGGAGGCATCATCTGTCTCGGCAGCTCGCATATGCAGCTGTGGAAGAGCGTGAAGGACGACCTCGCGCCGCTCATCGTGCATAACTACGGCATCGGCGGCAGCCGCATGAACCAAGCCGCGGATTATTTCGTCGAAAACCTCGCCATCCCGTTCAAGCCGCGTGCGGTGATCCTTTACGAAGGCAGCAACGACATCAACGCCGGCGCCAAGCCTGAGGAGGTCCTGGCTAATTTCCGGAGGCTTTACGGCAAGCTGCACGCCGCCTTGCCGCAGGCGCGTCTTTACGTCCTCAGCGTCGTGCCTAGCCCTGGTAAGCGCTTCCTCAAGATCGCTGAGCTCCGTGAGACGAACAAACTGCTCGCCAAGGAGTGTGCCACGCAGCCGTGGATGAAGTTCATCGACATCACCGAGCCGCTCATCGGGGCCGACGGACAACCGAGGGAAGAGCTCTTCAAGCCTGGCGACATCCACATGCTCCCGGCCGGTTACGCCGTGTGGAAGTCCGTCATCGCCCCCGTCATCGTGCCCGCGGAGAAAAGCTTCGAGCATGTCAAATAGCCACCCGTCGGATTATAAGCGGAATCTCCGCCGCGAGGTCGCCGGGTACTTCATCGTCGTCCTGTGCGCCTTGCCGATCCGCTTCTGGCTGTATTCGGCCGTCAAAGAGCAGGACGGTTGGCTGGGCTTTCTGGCTGGGCAGGCTTTTGGTTACCTGACGATTGGCCTCATCTCCGCCGTCTTCGTCTCTAAGTTCAGCCTCCGGACCAGGCTCATCCTGTCCTTCCTGATCGTCGCGCTTTGAGGGGGTGGGGCGGGGCAGGGTCGCCACTGCGTAGCGACCTGGCTAGGTCAGCACGCAGTGCTGACCCTACCTGGATACAGGTTGTCAGAGACTTTGTTAGAGTCGGCGTAAACGGCGGCCGCTAACCTGAGAAACTCTCGGTTATTTACCTTAATTCTAGCTGGCGGAGAGGGAGGGATTGGCTCCGCTGCGCTGCGGGGCTTCGCCCCAATCCTGGCGGATTGACTGTTCGGCCTGCGGCCTCACCGAACCCTGGGTTCTCATCCCTCCGGTGGACTAAAAC
>CALPIW020000177.1 GCA_943323725.2 Polynucleobacter meluiroseus
CTTCGAAGGCGGCGTGCGGGTGCCGTTCATCGTGCGCTGGCCCGGTCGAGCGCCCACCGGCCTGAAAAACGACGTCACCGTGCTGACGGCGGTGGATCTGCTCCCGACCTTCTGCGCCATCGCCGGAATCAACCCGCCCGATCAAACCGACGGCGAGAACCTGCTGCCAGCCCTCAAGGGCGAAGCGGCTCGGCGCACGCGGCCCATCTTCTGGCGCATCAGCGGCAATCGGAGAGAAGCGGACTACTGGCCTGACCTGGCGGTGCGCGACGGAGACTGGAAACTGGTCACCACCTTCGACGGAAAGCGTTCCGAACTCTACAACCTGCCAGCAAATCGCGCCGAAGATGTGACCAAAAATCAGGCCAAGGAACACCCCGAGGTCGTCGCCCGGCTGACCCGGCTCGCGCGTGAATGGAACGCGACGCTGCCCACCAAGGCGGACCCCGCCTGTTCGGCGACACCGCGCTAAACCAGACGGAAGGAAAAGCAGGCTGGAGCGACGGGTCGTCGGGTGATTGACTGCGGCCGATGCTCGACTGGATCCATGGTCATACCCTGCTGCCCGCCGACGGGTGGATTCTGCTGCTCGCCCTCTTCGGGGCGATGTGCATCGGACTCTCGAAATCCGGCTTGGCCGGCACGGCCACGCTCAACGTCGTCATCATGGCCAAGATCTTCGACGCCAAGCCCTCGGTCGGGATCGTCCTACCGATGCTCATCGTCGCCGACCTGATGGGCTACCTCATCAACCGCCAAGGCGGCAGCTGGCGGCAGATCGTGCCGATGATCCCGGCGGCGGTCGTCGGCGTCTTCGCCGGCTGGTTCCTGCTCGACCGGGTCGACAACGGTTCCGCTCGTATCGTCATCGGCGTCCTCATCCTCGCCCTCCTCGCCTTCAACGTCGTCCTGCACCATCGCCGAGAGCAGCTCCTGGCTCTCACGCGTCACCGCACCTTCACCTGGAGCATGGGCGGCATCGCCGGCGTCGCCACGATGCTCGCCAACGCCGCCGGCCCGGTGATGACGGTCTACCTGCTCGCCCAGCGCCTGGAGAAAAAGGAGCACCTCGGCGTGTTCTGCCGCTTCTTCCTTTTCATCAACCTCTTCAAACTGCCCTTCAGCGGGAACCTCGGACTCGTCACCGGACCGTCACTTATGACCAATCTGGTGCTCCTGCCCGGGGTCGTGGCGGGCATCGTGCTCGGCTGGCAGATCCTGAAGCGTATCAAGCAGGACGCCTTCGAGTCCGTCCTGGCCTGGCTCACGGCCTTCGCCGCGGTCTGGCTGATCGTCGGCTGACCGCTTGACTCCGCTCGGCGGGAAAGCGGAAATAAGGGCCTTATGAAGACCCCGCTGCTCGCCCTCCTCGCCGGCTTCGCCCTCGTCGGCTGCCAGACCCCGGAAACCGCCCCCGTCACCCCGGCCAAGAGCGTCCCCGTCGCCGCTCCGGCCAAGGCCGTGCCCGTCCAGCGTAACCTCGCCGTGGGCGCGACGCCCGAGAGCGTCACCAAGGGCTTCGGTCGAAAATATTACGTGACCCTCATGGGGACCTCCCGCAAGCAGGGCGACGGCGACGGCAAGATCGTCAAGGTGGACGGCGACAAGGTGACGGTGCTCACCGAAGGGCTCGATGATCCGAAGGGCATCGTCTTCGTCGGCAAACAGCTCATCACCGCCGATTTCGATAAGGTCTGGTCCATCGACGCCAAGGGCAAGAAGACCCTGCTCGCCGGACCCGCCGCCTTCCCGACGCCCCCCACCTTCCTGAACGACGTCGTCGTCTCGCCTGACAAGAAGAGCGTCCTGATCACCGACATGGGCGCGGTCACCAAGATGCGTGATGCCAATAATGTCCTCTTCGCGATCAACAGCCCGGAGCATAAGGCCATCCCGGTCATCGCCCGCGTCTTCCAGGTCACGCTCGAAGGCAAGGTGACCGAAGTCATCGCCCCGAACGCCAAGATGCTCAACCCGAACGGCATCGACGTCATGACCAACGGCCGTATCCGCATCGCCGAGTTCTTCACCGGCGACGTGCTCGAGTACAACAAGGGCAAGTGGAAGACCATCGCCAAGGGCCACCGCTCCGGCGACGGCATCGTCCATGATTCCAAGGGTCGCTTCTACGTTTCCGAAGTCATGACCGGTCGCGTCACCCGCTACGAAGCCGACGGCTCCGCCCCCAAGGAACTCGGCCAGGGCCTGAAGGCCGCCGCTGACCACTTCCTCGACGAACAGGCTGGCGTGCTCATCGTCCCGGACAGCAAAGCAGGCGAGCTGGTCTTCCTGGCACTCTGAGGAGGAGCAAGGGCAAGGGTGGCGGGCTGGAAAACAGCCCCGATCTTTATTGAACGAAAAAGGCGGGACTGATTCGTCTCGATGGTCTGGCTTTTGTGCGTCGGTCTCATCAATCTTGAGCCACCCCATGAAACCCCTGCTCTCCCTACTCGCCCTCGCGCTCGCCCTGCCCGTCTTCGCCCAGGACGGCTTCACGCCGCTCTTCAACGGCAAGGACCTCTCGGGCTGGGATGGCGAACCGGGCCTCTGGGCCGTGGAGGACGGCGTGATCATCGGTACGAGCGAAGTGGGCAAGCCGAAGACGAACTCGTTCCTGATCTGGAACGGCAAGGTGAAGGACTTCGAAGTGCGCGCGACGGTCAAGGTCGTCGGCGATAACAACTCCGGCGTGCAGTACCGCAGCCGCCGTCTGCCCGAAGTGACGCCTTGGACGATCCTCGGCTATCAGTGCGACGTCCACCCGACCGACGTGCACACGGCGATGACCTACGAAGAACGCGGCCGCGGCATCTTCGGCTACAACGGCGTCGACGTGGTGATGGACCCGACGGGCCAGCGCTGGCAGGTCGGCGAACGCCCGCGCGTGCAGGCCGACATCTCCCAGTACAACGAGTTCACGGTCATCGCCCGCGGCAACCGCCTCGAGCACAAGGTCAACGGCCAGACGACCTCGGTCTTCATCGACCACGACGAGAAGGGCCGCGCCCTCGAAGGCCTCATCGCCATCCAGCTGCACGCCGGCAATCCGCATAAGACCTACGTGAAGCAGGTCCTGCTCAAGGAGCTGACGGACGGCGCCCTCCTGCCCTTCGACCAGGCCACCCTCCCCGCCGGCGCCAAGAAGATCGATAAGCCCAAAGTCGTCAGCGCCCAAGGCAAGAATCCGCCGGCCAAGAAGGCTCCGGCCAAGAAGTAAGCCCATGCGCGCCTTCTTGCTTCTGCTCTCGGCCTGCTTCGCCGCGCAGGTCTCGGCGGCCCGGCCGAACATCCTCCACATCCACGCCGACGACCACCGGGCCGACGGCCTGGGCGCGCTCGGCGCGCCGGGACTTCTCACTCCGAACCTCGATACGCTCGTCGCCCGGGGCTTCACCTTCACCCGCGCCTACACGCAAGGCTCGATGATCGGCGCGGTCTGCACCCCCAGCCGCACGATGATGCTGACCGGACGCTCCTGGCAGCGCATCCCCGGTGCCAAGGCGGCCCGGCCTGAGGCCGACAACCACGCCACTTTCCTGCCCAGCGTGCTGGCGGCGGCCGGCTACCGCACCTGGCACATGGGCAAAGGGGGCAACGCCTTCACCGCAGGAGTGAACGCTTTTCAGACGAACATCATCGACGACGCCCGATCGACGGACGACCCCGCCACGGATCGCGCCCACGCGAGCGCGCGCCTCGCCGACCGCACGATCGGCTTCCTGAAAGAGCATGCCGCCCGCAAGGACGCAGCGCCTTTCTACGCCTACCTCGCCCCGCCCGTCCCGCACGACCCGCGCTCGGCTGAACCCCGCTTCCACGCGATGTATGATCCCGCGCGCATCGCGCTCTCGCCGGCCTTCCTGCCGCAGCATCCTTGGGACAACGGGGAGATGGCGGTGCGAGACGAACGCCTCGCTCCGTGGCCACGCACGGAAAAAGATACCCAGCAACAGACCGCCGATTACTACGCCTGCGTGACCGGAATGGACCACCACGTCGGCCGGATCTTCGCCGCCCTCAAGGAAACCGGCCAGTGGGAGAACACCATCATCGTCTTCTCCGGCGATAACGGCCTTTCGCTCGGCGAGCACGGGCTCTTCGGTAAACAGAACCTCTACGAGTTCGGCGGGATGCACGTGCCGATGGTCATCGCCGGACCCGACATCCCCCACGGACGCAGCGCCGCGTTCACCTACCTCATGGACCTCTTCCCGACTTTCGTCTC
>CALPIW020000178.1 GCA_943323725.2 Polynucleobacter meluiroseus
CCCCATGAAATCCCTGCTCAAGCTCGGGCTCTTCAGCCTGCTCGCCCTCCTCACCCTGCCCCTCGAGGCCGCCGACAAGATCCGCGTCCTCATCCTCGACGGCCGCAACAACCACGACTGGATCCGCACGACGGAAGCCTGCAAGGCCACCCTCGAGGCCACCGGTCGCTTCACCGTGACCGTCGCCACCGCTCCGGCCGCCTTCGCCAAGGCCAAGCCGGCCAAGCCGAAGCCCGGCGACGCCGCCGCGAAGAAAGCCTTCGACGCCGCGATGAAGGAGTGGAACGCCGAGGAAGCCGCCTTCGTCAAGGCCCACGCCGCCGAGTGGGAACAGTGGGCGCCGAAGTTCGCCGACCACCAGGTCATCGTGAACAATTACAACGGCCCGGAATGGGGCACCGCGATGAAGGACTCCTTCACCGAGTTCGTCATGAACGGCGGCGGCCTCGTCAACGTGCACGCCGCGAACAACGCCTTCACGGGCTGGGATAACTTCAACGAGATGATCTGCTGCGGCTGGCGCGGCGCCACCTTCGGCAAGCGCATCGCCGTCGACGACAAGACCGGCCAGGCCGTCGCGCTCGTCGACGCCGAGGAGAAGATCCAGGGCAAGGGCTTCGGCTCCGGCCACGGCGCCAAGCACCTCTTCACGCTCAAGACCCGCGACGCCGCCCACCCGATCATGCAGGGCCTGCCCGCCGAGTGGCTGCACGCGAACGACGAACTCTACGGCCGCATGCGCGGCAGCGCCGACCACATGCACGTGCTCTCGAGCTCCTTCTCCAAGCCGGAGTTCGGCGGCACCGACATGCATGAGCCGATGGTCTGGTACGCCCCCTTCGGCAAGGGCCGCGTGGTGACCACCTCCATGGGCCACATCATGGCCGCCGACACCAGCCACGAAGCCCTGCATTGCGTGGGCTTCCAGACCATCCTCGCCCGCTCCACGGAATGGGCCGCGACCGAGAAGGTCACCCTGGCCGTGCCGGAAGGCTTCCCGACCCTCGACAAGACGAGCGTCATCGAGCCCGCCAAGGTCAACTGGAAGAAATAAGCCCGCCCGGCTCTCCGACGAAGGCCCGCGCAAGCGGGCCTTCTGCTTTTCAGGCAAAGCGACGCATCGCCACCGCCACGGTCGCGCCGATCTGCTCGGGCGTGAGGGTGATGCTGACGTGCAGGCACTTCTCGCTGGCGAGATTCGGACGCTCCAGCGTGGCAAGCTGACTGCCGAGCAGGCCCGGGGGCATGAAGTGCCCCTTGCGCGCATCCATCCGCGCCTGCAGGAGTTCCCGACTGCCGTCGAGGAAGACGAAGAAGAGGTCCGGGTCGCCTTGGCGCAGGCGGTCGCGGTAGGTGAGCTTGAGGGCGGAACAGGTGAGGACCATCGCCTCACCCCGGGCCTTGCCCTCCGCAAGACGCTGGGCCATCGCGGCCAGCCAGCCGGCGCGGTCTTCGTCGGTCAACGGCGTGCCCGCGCTCATCTTCGCGACGTTCTCCGGCGGATGGAAGCCGTCGGCTTCGATCAGCGTGGCGCCGGTACGGCGCGCATAGAGTTCAGCCACGGTGCTCTTGCCGCAGCCGCAGACGCCCATGAAGACGAGGTTCGGGTGCGCCACCGGCGTTCAGAGGTTGATCGTACGGCCTTCGCGGAAGGACTGGTCCGCCGCGGCGACGATGCGCATCGAATTCACGGCGTCGTCCATGTGCGCGGTCAGGTCGAGGTCCTCGCGGATGGCTTTTTCGAAATAGACCTGCTCGCGTTCACAGAGTCCGTCATGACCAGGATCGGCCTCGGTCGGCACGATCTCGTCGGGCTGGGTGAACTTACCGTCGGGACCGAGCTGCGAAGAGTGGACCTTGAGCGCCTGCGCGGCGGAGTGGGAATCGACGTCGGCCGAGTTGCCGGCCTGCGAGGCCTTGCCGGCGACGATCGAGACGCAGCCCTTCGGTCCGATGACGTCCTTCACGAAGAAGGCCTCCTCGGACATCATCGGACCCCAGCCGGCTTCATACCAACCGACGGAACCGTCGGCGAAGGTGACCTGAAGGTGGCCGTAGTTGATCTGACCGGCGGGCATGTCCTCGGTGAGACGGGCGCCGATGCCGGAGACGCGGACCGGGCGGCTGCCGGTCATGAGGCACATCACGTCGACGTAATGCACGCCGCAGTCGACGACGGGGCTGCAGGTCTGGAGCAGGGACTTATGGGTGTTCCACATGTCGCCGTAGCTCTGCTGGTTCAGGTTCATGCGCATGACCAGCGGCTTGCCGAGCGTCTGCACGGTCTTGATGAACTGCGTCCAGGCCGGGTGATGGCGGAGGATGTAGCCGATGACCACCTTACGCTTCACGGCCTTGGCCTTGGCGACGATCTGCTCGGCCTCGGCGACGGTCACCGCGAGCGGCTTCTCGACGAACACATGGCAGCCGGCCTCGAGCGCGGCGACGGCGTATTCCGCATGGGTGTCCGGATAGCTGGAGATCGAGACGGCATCCGGCTTGGTCGCTTTGAGCGCCGCAGGGAAGTCGGCGTACTCCGCGTAGCCGCCACCAAGCTCGGCGTTGAGCTTCGCACGGGATTCGGCGGAGCGCGTGACCAGACCGACGATCTGGAAACCAGGCAGCTTATGGTAAGCGAGGGCGTGCGAACGGCCCATGTGGCCGGCACCGACGCAGAGGACACGGAGAGGGGTCTGACTCATGCGCCGAGCATCACCCTTCCCTCTCCCGCTTCAAGTCGGGAGAAGGAAGCAGACGCAGATTAATCGAGCGATTAGTTCGGTAACGGCTGCGCGACACCCTTCGCCCGCTGGGCTTCGAGCAGGGCCTTGAGCCGGGCGACGACTTCCGGATGTTCCTTGGCGATATTGTTCCGCTCACCGGGATCCGCCTGTAGGTCGAAGAGACGAGGGCCGGCCTGATCGCGGCGGTCGTTGCTCTGGTCGGCTTCGGCGCCCAAGAGATCCACGAGCGGGCCCTGGGCCTTCTTGCCCTTGGCCGGGGCGCCCACGCCCGAGATGAATTTCCAACGCGCGTCACGGATGGAGAGCACGTTACCTTGCGTGCTGGAAATGAGCGTCTCGCGGCCCAGGCCGCCGGTGAGGGCCGCGGAAGAATCGACTGAGTCGAGTTTCAGGAACTCCGCCGGATCGCCGCCGGCGACCTTGGTGAAGACGGCCGGAAGATCCACCTGCGAGATGAGCGCATCGGACACCTTGGCGACCGGCGTATGGCCGGGCCAGCGGGCGATGAAGCCGACGCGAGTGCCACCCTCAAGGATGCTATACTTACCGCCGCGGAACGGCCCTGCCGGCGTATGCGCCGCGGCTTTGTTACGTTCCACTGCCTGGTCCTTGTAACCATCGTCAAGTACCGGGCCGTTGTCGGAGGTGTAGATCACGAGCGTGTTCTCGGCGAGGCCCTGCTTGTCGAGTTCGGCGAGGATACGACCGACCTGGTCGTCGAAGGCGACCACCGCGTCGCCACGCGGGCCGAGCGGAGTCTTACCGGCGTAGCGCGGATGATGGACGCGCGGGACATGGTTCTCGTGCGAGGCGTAATAGAGGAAGAACGGCTTTTCCTTGTTCTGGGCGATGAAGCCGCAGGCCTTGTCCGCGAAGGTATCGCCCATCGTCTCGTCGTTCCAAATGGCGGCCTTGCCGCCCTTCATCCAGCCGATGCGGCCGACGCCGTTGACGAGCGCCATGTTATGTCCATGGGACCAGTCCATCTTGAGCTTCGCGCGCTCGGCATCGGTCTTCAGGTCGGGGTCGCCGGGGTAAGGCTGCTTATAGCTGACCTCGATCGGATCCTTCGGATCGAGACCGACGACGGAGCCGTCTTCGACGAAGACCGTCGGCACGCGGTCGCCGGTGGCGGCCATGATGAACGAATAGGTGAAGCCGATCTGGTTGGGCGACGGATCGATCTTCTTGTTCCAATCGACGTCGCCGGAGCCCAGGCCGAGATGCCACTTGCCGACCACGCCGGTGGCGTAGCCGAGTTTGGCGAGGCTGGCCGCCATCGTCGGGCGACCGGGCTTGATGATGAGACGGGCGTCACCCGGGAGCACGCCGGTGCCTTGGCGACGCCAGGCATATTCGCCGGTGAGCAGCGAGTAACGCGACGGCGTGCAGGTGGCCGAGGTGCAGTAGCCCGAGGTGAAGCGGGTGCCCTGCGCGGCGAGGCGGTCGAGGTTCGGGGTCGGGATGACCTTCGCGCCGTA